>JBHAFO010000268.1:0-6686 GCA_041856145.1 Alloprevotella sp. | reverse complement strand
GATCATAACACGTATCACCGCATTGGAAACCGTCAAGAAAATAGTCAAAATAGTATTCCCCTTTGCCTTCGGGCTTGGGGTGTTGTGGTGGATGTATAGGGGAGAAGACTGGGGACAGTTTTGGCAAAGTCTGCGCACCGAGTTGCGTTGGGACTGGATGCTCTTTTCCTTGGTTTTCGGTGTGACGGCAATGACAGCACGGGCGCATCGCTGGGGAATTTCCCTCGCTCCCTTGGGCGAGAAACCGCGGGCAAGGACGTTGCGCAATGCCATCTTCTTGTCCTATGCTTCGAGCTTGGTTGTGCCACGAGTGGGAGAAGTGATGCGCTGCGGCACGCTCAAACGTATGGATGGCGTGTCGTTTTCAAAATCCTTAGGAACTGTGGTCACGGAACGTGTCGTGGACGCTTTCCTTATGGTCTTGCTCACAGGAATTGCGTTCATCACGCAAGTCCCACGACTCTTGGAATTTCTCGGGAAAGACCTCAACGCCGTTCTCGGACGCTTCACCACGATGGGCTATGTCGTCACGGCACTCAGTCTCCTGCTCATCGTTTTGATGGGGGTTGCTTTCCTGTGGTGGTTCTTCATATATAAAAAAGGCAATCGCCTCTTCACGAATCTCCTCGAGGGCATCACCTCGATTCGCCGTATAGAGCAAAAATGGCTATACCTCGCCCTTTCGTTGGGCATCTGGCTAAGCTACTATCTTCACTTCTATGTGGCATTTTTCGCATTCGACTTTACTGCAAATTTTTCACCCTTAGAAGCGTTTTTCATCTTCTGCGTCGGCACTTACGCCGTCCTCGTCCCAACGCCCAACGGAGCGGGGCCTTGGCATTTTGCAGTAAAGACAATGCTCTTGATCTACGGTGCTGGCACAATCACTGATAGCGAAGCCATTCGTTTTGCCTTGGCTGTGCACACCATTCAAACCTTGCTCGTTGTCGTGCTCGGCATCTACGCTTGGGTAGATTTGGGCTTGATGAAACGAGAAGCTCCGCCCTCTGATTCCTCGCTCAAGGAGGAGGTTTTGCAGGGGTGATGATAATAATAAAGATACTGGGAATTTTCCCTTGGAGGAGGGTTGAGCGGGCTAAAGCCTTTTCTCTCTTTCTTCATAACTATAAAATTACACCAAATTATGACTTCAATTAAAGACCTACAGCCACAAGGAATTTGGCAAAGTTTCTACGCACTGACGCAAGTGCCTCGTCCCTCTGGACACCTCGCTAAGGTGAAAAAGTTCCTCCTCGACTGGGCAGCCGAGAGGGGCATTGAAGCCTTTGAGGATAAGGGAGAAAATATCATCATGCGCAAGCCTGCGACGCCAGGCTATGAGAATCGCAAAACGGTGACCCTCCAAGCGCACATGGACATTGTTCCACAAAAAGCGAAAGACTCTGACCATAATTTTGAAACCGACCCTATCCGTTCTCGCATTGATGGCGAATGGGTGCGCACCTATGGCACAACGCTCGGAGCGGACGATGGTTTGGGCGTGGCTACTATCCTCGCTCTCTTTGAAGCCAACGATCTCGAACACGGACCTTTGGAGGGTTTCATCACTGCGGATGAAGAATCGACAATGGGCGGTGTGAACAACATGGAGGTGGGCACGCTCAAGGGCGATATCCTCCTCAATTTGGACAACGAAACGGAGGGAGAATTTATCATCGGCTCTGCTGGTGGTATTAACCTCACTGCAACACGCACCTACGAGGCTGTGCCTGCCGAGGGCGACGCCACTTTGCACATTTCCCTGCACCACCTCTTAGGCGGGCACTCGGGGATTCAAATCAATGAAGGGCATGCCAATGCGAACAAGCTCATGAGTCGTGTGCTCCTCGACCTGTTCGAGAATTGCGGCGCACGCCTCTCGTCTTGGTACGGTGGCAATATGCGTAACGCTATCCCTGCTTATGCCGATGCAATCGTTACTCTGCCTTCTGCTAAGGTGGCTGAGGCGAAAGCCAAGGTGGCTCAGTGGTTTGAGGTGTTCAAGGAGGAGTATCGCGGTGTTGAGGAACAGTTCACCCTCGAAACCCTCGAGGCAGAACGTCCTGCCACGAATTTGCCCGTAGACGTGCAGACGGCAGTTGTTGCAGCCATCGCGGCTTGTCACAACGGTGTGTTGCGCTTCATCCCTACCATTCCGCACATCGTAGAGACCTCTTCAAATATTGCGATTGTGGAGATTGGCGAAGGAAAGGTGTTTGTAAAAGACCTGATCCGCTCCTCTCAAAATTCGATGCGTCGCTACTGCGAGGAAGTACTCAGCCAGGCGTTCAAACTCGCAGGCATGGAAATTGTCCTCGACGGTGCTTACATCGAATGGCAACCAGCCCCTAAGAGCGAGATCGTAGACCTTATGAAAGCCAAGTACCAAGAGTTGTTCGGCACGCCAGCCAGCGTGACGGTGATTCATGCGGGTCTGGAATGTAGCATCATCGGAGCAAGTTATCCCAACATGGATATCATCAGTTTCGGACCTACGGTGCGCTGTCCACATACTCCCGATGAATGCTGTCACATCCCCAGCGTGGCAAAGTACTGGGAGCTCGTGGTGGCAACGCTCAAGGATATTCCTGTAAAATAATCCCCTCTTATTGTGCGTCTTTGCAAGGGGTCTGTGACACTTGCAAAGACGCTATTTCTTATTTCCCTATGACTTATTTTTACATCGACGCTCACGGACAAACCTGTGGACCTATCTTGGAAAGCGAGTTTGCGGTTCACGGCATCACGCCCGACACGCCCCTTTGGTGCGAAGGTATGGAGGAGTGGGCACGCGCCCGCAACATTCCTGCACTGAAGGCATACTTTGAGGGTACAACCCCTGCAGCCCCTGCGCCCGAGGTGCGCTTGGAAAAGGCGGAAGTGGGGTCGGAAGAGGGCGCAGTGCGCTTGGGGCAAGTTGAGAAGCCCTTGGAAAATGCGGTTGAAACCTCCGCAATGCCATCAGCCCCCACTGCTGTTGAGGCAGAAGGCATAGGTTCAGTTGTCGTTACGGCAGGAACGGAAGACGTTACGCCCTCTGCAGTGACAGAAGTTTCCGTTTCGGCATCGGAAAAGGCGACACCACCGCCATTGCCGGCTTCCGAAACTGCCCTTGCAACGCCCGAGCCAACTCTCGCAACGCCCGAATTTGTTCATGGCGTGGGCGAACCAGCTCTTGCAGAGCCAGGAGTTGCCCCTGCGAGCCTTTCAGCGCAAAGCGTCCGCAGTAGTTGGGAAGCCACTCAGCGTGTCGATTTGATGGAAAGTTTGGATGTTTGGAAATGGGTCAATGCCTGCTTGGTCTTCTTTGGTATACTCAGCATTTGTTTTTCACTCTCCTGGATCGCTATCCCTTTGGGCGTGATGGGCATTGTACAAGTCAACGGTGTGTTGCGCTATGCTGAAAATCGCTCCACGGAGGAACTTCAGAAAGCCTTGAAGCGCACCCGCATTTATTTCTTCATCGGCTGTCTACTCTTTGTGGTGGGCATCGTTGGACAAGTCCTGCTCTCTGCAGTGATGAGCATGCTTTGAGCATCTTTCTCCCTTGCATCAACAATTATTTTCTAAATAACAAAAGTATGCACGAATACTATTATGCCGACAGTGCTAACCAGCAACACGGCCCAGTTTCAGCTCCTGCGCTTTTGGCGATGGGTTTGCCAGAGAATACGCTGATTTGGCGTGAAGGCTTGGCGCAGTGGACAGAGTTACGCTTTATGATGAGCGAGTTGCAACAAGCGATGCCTCTGCAACCAACTCCTCCTTCTGTGCACCCCAGCTATACGGCTTCAAGCTCCAGTGCTTATGGCTACAGCAGCCAGTATGCGCAGAGTGCAGCACCAGCAGAAGAGCCTTATTACAACAAGCCCGACAGTAATTTGTTCTGGGCAATCCTTTGCACTATTTTGTGTTGCATACCCTTTGGCATTGTGGCAATCATTAAAGCCACAAAGGTAGATACCCTTTGGAACAGTCGGCAGTACGACGCAGCCCGTGAGGCGGCTGCAGATGCTAAGAAATGGGCTATATGGGGTGCAATCTTAGGCTTTATCGTAAGTATGATATATGGAGTGCTTGTCTTCATGATCAAAGCATTCGAACGATAAGCCTTCGGCTTTTCACCCTAAACGCCTTGGGGCTTGAACAAACAGCTGTTTGTTCAAGCCCCAAGGCGTTTTAGTATGCTGAGAAGCGGGATTACTTTTCTGTGACAATGCGCCAAGTGGCAGGGTTAGCCAAGGCGGTGTCGTCAGAGGCGATGATGTTGCCCGAAGGAGCGATGAAGAGCGCACGACCAGTGGCATCGGTGAGCGTCACAGCACCGTGGGCATAATGAATGGTGCGGAAAGGTTTTGTAGCTTGCTTCACAAAGAGCACAGTGCCATAGTCGGCAAAGACCGTCTTGCCCTCTGCTGTGAGCAAAAGCTCCTTACCTTGGGCATTGCAAAGCACGAAACCTGTGCCACGTGCCTTGAAAGTCCACACTTCCTCCGCATTGTTTTGTGGCGTGTAGTGCACCCGTGCGCCCTCCTTGCCAGCATAGAGCGATGCGCCAGCATATTTCTTCTTATAATAAGTAGAGGCAGAATAGATGCGTACCTTTTGTCCGTCCTTGGGTTGCGTGATGGGGGCAAGCTCAAAGGCTTTGAGTGTTCCCCAATAGCTCTGCGGATGTGCCTTCTTGGCTTTGATCATTTTCTCGATGCTACGATAGGCTTTCTTCGCAGGGTAGCCAATTTCGCCAGGACGGGCTTCTTTGGCAAATCGACGCAAGGAGTCGAGTGCCGTTGGAGCTGGCTGGCGGAAAGCGTGGCGGGCATAGGTGTAACCATCAGCGTCGAAGAGTTCGTCGTGGGCTTGGAGACGCTCGATGAAGTCGTCCCAATTTTTCTTGTCAGCAGGCAACCACGCCACTTCGCTCAATGCCAAAAGGCGGGGGAGGGCTGAGTATTCGAGCTGTTCAGCATTGCGCAGAGTCTCTGCCCATAGGTTGGCTTGTGTGCCCAGCACAAAGTTTTCCTGTCCCTTGACCGCAGCCACAGGGTTGAGCTTATAAACTTCTCGCATACGGTTCACACCGTAACCGCCATGGTACGTTTCTTCCACGATCGCCTCATTGTCGTCCACCTGCATGAGGTCGAAATACATCGGATAAACGGGGACAACAATCGTGGAGAAGCCTTTGTCGGCAGCTTGCTTGGCATATTCAACTCCGCGCCATGCCATGGCAATGGGCTTGATCTCCGACTTGTCGGGCCAGTGAGCCAGCAGTTCGTCCCAAACCACGATGTCTTTATTGAAATTATCTTTGAGATATTTTCCGAGGAGCTGTGCGAGCCAAGGCTGGAGGTCGTGCACACTCTTCAAACCCTCGTCTTTGACACGCTTGAGAGCGAGTTCGTTCGTTTCCCAAGCCTTGGTGGGACATTCGTCGCCTCCGATGTGGATGTACTTCCCTGGGAAAACTTCTGCCACACGGCGCAACACGGTTTTGAGGAAGTCGATGACCTTGTCATCTCCGACGTTCAGCACATTTTCGTCCACTCCTGCTGCAAGACGCACCTCATAAGTTTTTGTCGGGTCGCAGGAGAATTCGGGATAGGCAGTAAGGGCTGCCACCATGTGACCAGGGAGATCAACTTCGGGAATGATGGTGATGTTCCGCTCTTGGGCGTAAGCCACAACTTCTCTAAGGTCGTTGAGCGTATAGAACATCCCCTTTCCGTAGGGCGTGTCGTCGTAGAACCATTCCTCGGTGCCTCGGCTGATCATCGAGCCTTTGCGCTCTGCGCCCTTGGTGGTCAGGAGCGGATACTCGGGGATTTCTATGCGCCAGCCCTGGTCGTCGGTGAGGTGCCAGTGGAGGGTGTTGAGCTTGTAGGACGCCATTAGGTCGAGCATCTTCTTGACTTGTTCCTTTCCGTAGAAGTGGCGGGCTTCGTCAATCATAAAACCGCGGTGGCGGAAGGTGGGCGCGTCGTAGATGTCGAGGTGAGGGAGTTGGAAGTTCGTTGTGCGTGCCAACTGGCGGAGGGTGCGCTTGGCATAGAACAAACCCTTGTCCGAACTGCAACTGATGTCGATGCCCTTGTCGCTGACCTTGAGTTTATAGCCCTCCTCGGGGAGGGACGCATCGTTCGTCACCCGAATGAAATTGACCTGTCGGCGCTTCGCAGAGTACTCGCTGGAGAGGGCTGTAAACGACTCAATGTCGTCTTTGTCCACGGCAAGTTTACCGCTCTGCACCTTCATTTCCAAGGGGCGAGGGATGAGGCTCACGGAAGTTGCATTTTGTGCCGTTGCGCCCAGTCCGAGGGCGAAAGCAAGGGCAAGAAAGGTGTGTTTGAGCATGATAAAAAGGGTTTAGTGAAAAACTCAGCCCGCCTCCCGCTCTCGTAGGAGCAGGAGGGGGCTGTTTTGTTATGATTGAGACTCTTTCTCCCGTCTTTTTTGGCGGTTGCCGATGAGGGTGAATATGCCTTGTGAAATTGTCCAAAGCACGAGGTCGAGCAACACCACCCACGTGAGATTGAGGTTGGCGTATCGCACCAATGCCATATTGAGCAGGAGGAAGAATAGGCAATAGAGCAAAATGGAAATCATCACAGCCTGCGGCGTGAGTCCCATGCGGAGCATTTTGTGATGGAGGTGATTGCGGTCGGGAAGAAAAGGACTTTTCCCAT
>JBHAFO010000267.1:0-3065 GCA_041856145.1 Alloprevotella sp. | reverse complement strand
GCGGTGGCGGCACAGCAGACGGTTCAGCCTGTTGTTGCGCTCGCTAAGGCACAAAAACTGCCACAACTTTTCAATTTTGAGCGCACCAAGACCGACCTCTTTTTGATAATCCCCGACAGTCTGTTGGGCAGACCCTTTTTGAGCGTGACCCGCTTCATCACTACGCCATCGGGTTTGAAAATGTACGGTGGAGAGTTGGGTAATACGCAAGTGCTTTGTTGGGAGAAAAAAGAGGATAAACTTCTGTTGCGTTCCTTAGACTATAACGTAACGGCTGAGGCTGGAAGTACGATTGCTAAGGCGGTGCGTAACAGTGGAGAGCAAGCCATTGTGGCAGCGATTGCGATTGAACATCCAAAGGCAGTTGCTTCGGATAGCCTCTCGTCCAAGGATAAGAAGAAGAAAAAGAAGAAGTTGCGCAAGCAAGAGGAGCGAACACAGGAACGCCCAGCAGTGGCAAAGGAGCGGGGGGCAAAGATGTACCGCATCAAGGTCACTGATCTTTTCAAGGGCGACCATGCTTCGTTGAGCATTTCTGCTACGAACAAAACCGTTTTAGGCGCAACAAGCTTTAAGGCAGACCAATCATTCATCGACGAAGTGCGTGCCTTTCCGACCAATCTTGAGGTGAGTTCTACAAAGACCTACGCGGGGAGAAACGCCACGGCAGGCAATCTCACTTTTCAAGTCAATACAAGTTGGGTGCTACTTCCTAAAGAACCCATGCGTCCTCGCACTTTTGACCCTCGTGTGGGCTATTTTACGGAACGTGCCACCACTTACAGCGATACCCAGCAGAGCGTGCGCCCTCGCCAACTCATCTCCCGCTGGCGTTTAGAACCCAAGGAGGAAGACCTCGACAAGATGCGCCGAGGCGAATTGGTAGAACCAAAGAAGCCTATTATATATTATGTGGATCCTGCCACGCCTCGCCAGTGGGTCAAGTACTTGATTCAAGGCGTAGAAGATTGGAACGTGGCGTTTGAGCAGGCGGGATTTAAGAATGCGATCCGTGCTTACGAATGGCCGAACGATTCCACGATGAGTACAGAGGACGCCCGCTATTCTGTGATTCGCTACTTGGCATCGCCCACAGCCAATGCCTACGGTCCTCACATCTCCGACCCCCGCTCGGGCGAAATCCTTGAAAGTCACATCGGCTGGTATCACAACGTGATGAAGTTGGTACATGATTGGTACATGATCCAAGCTGGTGCAGTTGATGAGCGCACCCACACGATGCACTTCGACGAGGCGTTGATGGGCGAACTGATTCGTTTTGTTTCTTCACACGAGGTCGGGCACACCCTCGGTTTGCGCCACAACATGGGAGCAAGCTACTGCACGCCCGTGGAGAACCTCCGTAACAAGGAGTGGGTGGAGAAGTATGGTCACACGGCTTCAATTATGGACTACGCTCGCTTCAATTATGTGGCGCAACCGGAGGACAATATCGGCGATGCGGGCATCTTCCCACGTATCAACGACTATGACAAATGGGCGATAGAATGGGGCTACAAATACTTCCCCGATGCGCAGTCGGAGAACGAGGAACGCCTCCTCCTCAACCGCATCACGGTCGATAGCCTTGCGGCAAATCCTCGCCTTTGGTTTGGTGGCGAAGGGAAGGATAACGATCCTCGGGCGCAGACCGAAGACCTTGGCGATGACGCTATGAAGGCTTCTTCCTACGGCTTGCGTAACCTGCAACGCATTGTGCCACAGCTCGACAAATGGAGCTACGAAGAGGGCGATCTCGGCACGAACATTGCACAGGTTTACGGCTCTGCCATTGCGCAGTATCGTCGCTATGTGGGACACGTGTCCCGCAACGTGGGCGGACAGTTTCAGACTTTCAAAAGTGTGGAACAGCCTGGTGCCGTTTATGAAGAGACAAGTCGTGAACGCCAGCGCCGTGCTTTGCAGTGGCTCACTGAGAACGTGGTGAAAGAACCCAAGTGGCTTGTTGCTCCAACTTACGTCAAACGGATTTACCGCAACCCACAAGACGCCATCCGCCCTACGGGAGAAAATATGGTAAGTTACCTGACAAGTACAACGATGTTTAACACTATGGCGAAGCAGACGCAGTACACAGCAGAAGAGTATGTGCGTGACGTCCTCAACATGCTGTTTCCTGCCACGGCAAAGCCCTCATCGTGGTTGCGCTTCTTGCAACAAACGGCAACGGTGAAGATGCTCAAACAATGGAACACCACCACTGAGGGCGACGGTCGTCCATACATGACGGCTTTCCTGCAGCAACTCCTCATTCGCCTGCGCACTCTCCCAGCAACGGACACAGCCACAAAGGCGCACTACGCCGACCTCCGTTTGCAAATTCAGAAAGCGTTTGAGAAGTAACCTCAAACCAACTTTCCTTCCGAAGCCTCCTCCACCTCCCACCTAACGGAGGAAATTTTGAGAATGTTATCTCAGAGATAAACATCGTTGCAGGTGTTTATCTCCGAGTTGTATATAATAATAGGAGAGGGTTTTGAATTTTTGCTTTGATGCGGAGAATGTTTTATTCTTGCTCGACCAGGTGCATAAAGTCCAGCCACGGACTTGCTTGAGCTGTATGGGCTATGTCGGGATAGTCGCAAGGCGCACCTTGAGGTCGTAGTGGCTCGCCCAGGGAGTGATTCACGAAAATATGGTATTGCTGACCAAGGAATGTCGTATCTCGTTAATCAAATTTCCAGCTCCGCAAATTTTCCTCCCTGCGCCAATATTTTTCCCCGCAGGCGTATAAAAACTTGGCTGGAGGCGCAAAGAAAGTTTAGTTATCACTGATAATTATGTAATTTGCACTGATAATTATATAATTTCCACTGATATCTATATAATTATCAGTGGAAACTAAAGTTTTTCACCGCCTCCAGCCGAAAATATCAGCCCTCCAGACAAAAATGTTGGCGCAAGAAGAAAAGTTTTCTTGCGCCAATCGTGAAAATTTCTCCCGTAGGAAAGAGAATTTAGTGTTGGATTGCTTTGTTGAGTCGGCAGAACTATTTATCTTTGTGGCTAAACAATAAACCTATGCAAAAGAAGTTACTCTCATT
>JBHAFO010000266.1:0-2737 GCA_041856145.1 Alloprevotella sp. | reverse complement strand
CCCTATAGGGAGGAAACGATAGTTATTACTCCGAACACAAGAGATGTTTCAATGAATAAGAATATAATGCGCACATTCAAGGGATTATTTACGTTAGCAATTCTTTTTTTCTGTTTTACAGTAACTTCTGCACAATCTGCAAATTATTCTGTACAGGCTGGAGAAACCCTCTATAGTATAGCCACGAAGTATGGTATCACTGTTGAACAGTTGGTGCAGGCAAATCCAGGAATTACGCCAGAGAAACTCAAGGCTGGCACAATGCTGACGATTCCAAAGGCAAAAGCTTCCATTGGGATAGCCAACTCAGACTGTAGAGAAATGCACCGCGTAAAAAAGGGAGAAACTATCTATGGCATATCCTCAAAGTATGGCATTACAGAGGAACAACTGCTAAGGGCAAATCCCGAAATAAAGGTAAATGATGGTATTCTCAAGAAGGGAATGCTCCTTTGTATTCCTTTCCAGGAGGCTCCGACGGCTACTCTGATTCCTACGATTAAGAAACAAGAGGTAAAAGTGTCTGTGCTCCTACCGCTCAAGGAGGAGAACGAGGCAGGACAGCGCTGTGCAGAATTTTACCGCGGTTTTATTATGGGTGCTGAACGCTTAGCGAATGAGGGCTATAATATCGTGCTGAATGCAGTGAACGAGCCTGCCAATAGTGCAGATGCTTCGAGTGTGCTTAACACTGTAAGCGCACAAAATCCAGACTTCATCGTTGGGCCTCTTTATCCCTCGCATTTTGAATCTGTCTCGGCTTTTTCCCAACAAAAAAAGGTACGAGTATTCATTCCCTTCTCTTCAAAAACAGCACAAGTGGAGCAAAACAAATACCTCTATATGGTCAATGCTCCAGAAAACTATAAAGCATTTTATGGGGCACAGCTCCTCAAGAAAAGTTTTCCCAGTGCGCAATTCATCTTCCTTGCTTCTACGGCATCAGACATCACATCGTTTTCCCAACAGCTCAAGGAGCAAATGCGCATGCAGAAGCTGAGCGTTGCCGATTTCTCTGCCACAAAGATTTTGCTTGAATGGAAAGCACAGTTGAAGAATGGCCGCAAAAATATTTTCTTTACAGATACAGATAAGTCCAGCGAGTTGCAAAGAATTGCAGAAATTGTAGCTCAACTGAAAGCTACTTATCCAACCTATGATATTAGCCTTGTGGCAGGTTCTGATGCCTTGCAACAAGCTGGGAATATGGAGCAAAAGTTTTTTGCTGCAGATACCTACTTTATGACTCCCTCCTACTTTAACACTTATAGCACGGCTGGCAAACAATTTGCCATCGACTATAGAACTAAGTATAATACGACCTTGTTGCCGCTCGCTCCCTCTATGGCTGCTTTGGGCTATGACTTGGCTTATCAAGTGATCAAGCAAGTTTCGCATTATGATAAAGACTACGCTACACAAGTGCTTTCAACAACGCCTTATCAAACGCTTTTTCATTTCCGTCCGACCAATGAGAAAGGAGGCTATGTCAATGGTAATATGCTGTTGATACATTACAAGAAAGATGGTACTATCGACCAAATCTCATTATGAACATCTTTAATTTATTGCGGATGTGCCAACTCAATAAAGTAATCCTTGCATTTATTTGCTTGCTTACCATAGCTCTCACAGGTCAAGCCCAAGTGGGCAAACCTCGCAACCGTATGGCGATAGGAGTGAATGTTGGATATACACTCAACCAAATAGACTTTGACCCAACTGTACGGCAAAGCAAATTGGGAAGCCCCACTTTTGGCGTAGTCTTTCGCTACACGACAGAGAAGTATTTCAGTACACTCTGTGCTTTCCAAGCAGAGTTCAATTATGCCAAACTTGGCTGGAAAGAAGATATTGTGAACTCCAATGGCGAGCCTTTGTCCGATACCTATCAGCGAGATATGCACTATATTCAGTTGCCCTTACTGACCCGCCTTGGCTGGGGACGTGAGGAAAGAGGACTGCAATTCTACTTTGTAGCAGGTCCACAGATCAGCTACTGTTTCAAAGAGGAGGCTAAACAAAGTGCAACATGGACTTTGAATGCCAACGGCGAACCAGACCGTCCCAACAATATGTATCAACAATACCTTCTCCCTGTTCAGCATAAGTTTGACTACGGATTGACTGCGGGCATAGGCTTAGAATTGAACAGTAAGGCTGGACACTTTATGCTTGAGGGACGTTACTACTATGGTTTGGGCGACGTCTTTGGTAATGCAAAGAAAGATGTTTTCTCTCGCAGTGCGCACGGCACTATTGTTGTGAAAGCTACCTACCTATTCGATTTCTTGAAAGATTAAGATTTTATCTGCCGACCTCTCCTATTGCAGGACTATGTCCTGCCTTTGATACATGATATATCCTTCAAATTTTGAACATAAAATAGACTTTGAGCACATCCGACAGATGCTTTGTCAGCAATGTGTCTCAAATTTGGGCGAAGAGTGGGTGAGAAATTACTTGGTATTTTCGTCCGACTATCAGACCGTTGTGCAGCGCCTATCTGAGGGCGCAGAATTTCAACGTTTTGAATTAGAAGAGATTGATGCTTATGAACCTAACTTCTTTGACTGTCGTGAGGCACTTCTTCATGCACGCCCAGAGCGTACCTATATAGAAGAAGCTCGCCTTTTTGACCTTCGCCGATCGTTGGAAACGGTGGGACGATTGGTCAAGGCTTTTCAGCAAACGGAGAGCAGCGGGAAAACTGAAGAGGAGCAGGCTGTGTTGCGTT
>JBHAFO010000265.1:0-5141 GCA_041856145.1 Alloprevotella sp. | reverse complement strand
TCCCTTGCTGAAGAGAAACTCTTGTCGGTGATAAGGCATAAGAAAAGGCTTTCCCCGCAATGGAGAAAGCCTTTTGCTGAAAATTTGCTGGTGGGTAAAAATTAGTGGTTCTGGCAGTGGCAGTTTTCACCGCCTTGTCCGCCACAGCACTCATGGTCGTCGTCGTGGTTGTGACCGCAACCGCAACCTTCGCCACCTTGTCCGCCGCAACACTCATGGCTGTCGTCGTGACCGTGACCGCAGCCACAACCACAGCCTTCGCCACTCATCATGGCTATAAGGGCTTGGAGTTCCTCATTGGTGGCTTCGCGCATCTCCACCACTTCACCTTCAAAGCGCAGATCCTTGCCTGCCAAAGGATGGTTGAGGTCGATCGTTACATTTTCCTCCGTCACCTCGGCAACGAGGCCCTGGAAGCGCATGCCATCTTCATTGACCAAAGGAATAATTGCACCTTGATAAATTTGATCTTTATCAAAGCGACCATTCACAGTGAAGTTCTCTTTTGGGAAAGTCACCACATGCTCTTGCTCGAAAGGTCCGTAGGCTTCAGCCTGTGTGAGGGTGAAGTCGAACTTATCGCCCTTGCTGAGTGCAAGAATCTTGCTTTCAAAAGTGTCAAGTGCCACTCCCATGCCAGAGATGAACTGGAAGGGGTGTGCCACAGGAGCCTCCTCGACGAGTTGCTCTACGCCTTCTGAATTGTTTGCATACAGGCGGTAACTAACGGTGATATACTTGTTGCTCATTGTTCTGTTGTTGTTATAAAATGAATAATAGGGTCTTAGTTGAATCTGAGATTGAGTCCTTCGTGCAGGATCGCCATCGCTGGATTCTTGCGGAGGAGTTCTTGATAGAGTTCCCGCTTGTCGATTGGACGGGTGCGCGTTTCGGAGGTGACAACCTCTATGACCATGCTGACTTCACCGTTGCGCAATTCTCTGCGCAGGTGGTTCAGTAAGCCAGGGAGTATCTGCTCTAAATCTTCCTTCACCTGGAAGCCTTCCACAAGCACCTTTGTGGCAGGGCAAGTGGTCACTTCGGGCAGATAACCCCTCATGCGCTCGCTCAAAGCCCTGCGTTGTATGGGTAAGGAGTTGGCAAATCGTAGCCATTCCCGGCGTAGGTCTTCTGTGGAGAAGGAGTGGCGTTCTGCCACAGCCACTTGTTGTGGTACAGGCTCGGCTTTCGGAGCTGTGTCGGAGGCATTCTCTTGCGGACGGATGCGTATCATTTTCCGTCTGAAACTACTGCCCGCTGCCGACGAAGTTGTGGCAGAGGCGGAAGAAGAGGCGTAGGCTTGTGTGGGCTCGCCAACCTGCGTTACGACAGGGTTTGGCGTTGTCATTGCGGAGGGTGCGGTTGTCGCAGAGGACGTCGCAGTTGCCACGGAAGGGGAGGCGGTCGCCACTGAAGGCGTCGTAGAGGAAACAGGCGTTGCAGTCGGTACAGACGCTGTGGGAGACTTTGCTACCTGTGGTTGCGTGGTCTCAAAAATGGGGTTCAAATGCTTCTTAGGGCGACGCCCCGAGCTGGGCGTGTCGTCGGCTTGTGCCACTTCAATCAGCGTCAGTTCTACCAAGAGTCGCTTATTATTGCTCGCCCGATAGTTGAGGTCACAATCGTTGCAAAGGCGGAGCGAACGGAAAAGCCACTGTTGCTGACAACGCTGGGCTTGCTCGGCATAGCGTGGGCGCACGCTTTCTGCCACTTGCAGGAGGGGCAGAGTGGCAACATCTCGGCTCACCAACAAATCGCGGAGGTGAGACGCAAATCCGCCAATGAAGTGATTGCCTGCAAAGCCTTTACTCAACACTTCATTAAGCAGGAGCATCGCCTCTGGAATCTGCTTCTGAATCAAGAGATCGGTAAGGCGGAAATAATACTCATAGTCTAAAACATTGAGATTCTGTATCACCTTATCGTAGGTGATGCGCCCTTGAGAAAAACTGGCGACCTGGTCGAAAATCGAGAGGGCGTCGCGCATACCGCCATCAGCCTTTTGCGCAATGACGTTGAGCGACTCCTCGTCGTACGAGATGCCTTCCGTTTCAGCCACATAGCGCAGATGCCCCACAATGTTGGCGACTTCCATGCGATTGAAGTCGTAGATTTGGCAACGGCTGAGAATGGTTGGTAAAACTTTGTGCTTCTCCGTCGTGGCAAGGATAAAGATGGCGTGTGCAGGTGGCTCTTCGAGGGTTTTCAGGAAAGCATTGAAAGCTGAGAGGGTGAGCATGTGCACCTCGTCGATGATGAACACTTTGTACCGTCCCACCTGCGGAGGAATTTGAGCCTGGTCGCAGAGCACACGGATGTCGTCCACGGAGTTGTTGGAGGCGGCATCTAATTCGTGAATGTTATACGACCGTTGCTCGTCGAAGGCGCGACAACTCTCGCACTTGCCACAACAATCGCCCTCGGGCGTTGGTGTTAGGCAGTTGATGGTCTTCGCAAAAATACGTGCACAGGTTGTTTTTCCCACGCCACGCGGGCCACAGAAAAGGTAGGCATGCGCCAATTTTCCTTGGGATATGGCGTTTTTCAACGTAGTGGTCAATGCCTCTTGCCCCACCACGCTACCGAAGGTGTTGGGGCGATACTTGCGCGCTTAAACGATATACTGTCCCATCGAAGGGTGTCCTATAATATTTTATATAATAAGGCTCTCAAATTTTCCTATTGCCACACGGCGGTGTTGCCCTTGCGGTAAACGGCTTTGAGCTGAACGTCGAAAATGAGATTAGTGTAGGCTGGGAGCGTTGTGGTAGCCGTGGTGTTGTAACCGAGCTTGTAGGGAATGTACACGCGCCACGTATCGCCAATGTTGCCCATGCGCTGAAGGGCTGTAGAAAGTCCTGGCACAACGGCACTGACAGCGAACTTGGTGGGCTTAGCCAAGGCGGCGTTGAAAATTGAGGCACTGTCGGAGCGTGTGCCAGAATAGTCGAAGACATATCCCTTGGGAGCTGTAGATACGGGAATCGTGCGCCCGAGATAATTGACGCGCACGGTGTCGCTATAAAGAGGGGTGACGGCAGAACCCGTGCCCTGCTCCGTGATGCGCACGATGATGGTGTCCATGCTCGTGAGCGTGGCGTTGCTACTGGCTTGGTAGGTGGGGAAAAGGCGATAGTTGCAATAACTTTCCCACGCACTGCCATAAGTGCTCTGTGCCGTAGCAATGGCTTTTTTCGCCGTACTTAGTTCAGCGACGAAAGCACTGTCGTTGCGTGCCTGCCAGTTGGCAAAGACACCTTGATTGGGCGTGGGGTCGTCGTCACTGCAAGAAGCAAAGCCTGTGCCAATAACTAAGGCAACCAAATAGAGGAGATACTTCATACGATAATTATTAGTGTATTACCGCAATGCGCAGGGCTGATCCTTAGCCCATAACAATAGGGACACAAGGATGAGGGATGCGCATTGCGGTAGTAGGGTCAAGTGGGATTAGACAAGTTTCTTGAGCAACGTGGTGATGCTCACCTTGTCTTCGATAAGCCCGCGGAGGGCATCGATGCTAACACGTGTTTGTTCCATCGTATCACGGTCGCGGAGCGTCACGCAGTTGTCGGTCAGCGTGTCGTGGTCTACGGTGATACAGAAAGGCGTTCCGAGGGCATCCTGACGGCGATAGCGCTTACCGATGCTATCCTTCTCTTCATACTTGCAGTTGAAGTGGAACTTGAGGCTATCCATGATTTCGCGTGCCTTCTCTGGAAGTCCGTCCTTGCGCACCAATGGCAAAACTGCCAGCTTGGTTGGAGCGAGGGCGGCAGGGAGTTTGAGCACCACACGGCTTTCGCCATTTTCCAACTTCTCCTCCTCGTAACTGTGGCACATCACGCTCAAGAACATACGGTCTACTCCAATTGAAGTTTCGATGACATAAGGCACGTAATTCTCGTTGCGCTCGGGATCGAAATACTTGATATTTTTGCCCGAATACTTCTCGTGTTGCGAGAGGTCGAAGTCGGTGCGAGAGTGAATGCCCTCCACTTCCTTGAAGCCGAATGGCATGCGGAATTCGATGTCTGAGGCTGCGTTCGCGTAGTGCGCCAGTTTCTCGTGATCGTGGAAGCGGTAATTTTCGTCGCCCATGCCGAGTGCCTTGTGCCACTTCAGACGTTGCTCCTTCCATGTGGAGAACCATTCCAACTCTGTGCCGGGCTGCACAAAGAATTGCATTTCCATCTGCTCGAACTCACGCATGCGGAAGATGAACTGGCGTGCCACGATCTCGTTGCGGAAAGCCTTACCAATCTGTGCAATACCGAAGGGCAACTTCATGCGTCCTGTCTTCTGCACGTTGAGGTAATTGACGAAGATGCCCTGTGCTGTTTCTGGGCGCAGATAGATGGTTGAAGCACCGTCGGCTGTAGAACCCATCTCCGTCTTAAACATGAGGTTGAATTGGCGCACGTCCGTCCAATTGCGTGTACCGCTGATGGGGCAAACGATTTCTTCGTCCACAATGATTTGCTTCACCTCTTCCAAGTCGCCATCGTTGAGTGCCTTGGCGAAGCGTTCGTGCAAGGCGTCGCATTTGGCTTGGATTTCCAACACACGGCCATTCGTCGCACGGAACTGCGCTTCGTCGAAGCTCTCACCAAAACGCTTGGCAGCCTTTGCCACTTCCTTGGCAATCTTATCTTCGTACTTCGCGATTTGGTCTTCGATCAGCACGTCCGCACGGTAGCGCTTCTTAGAGTCTTTGTTGTCAATAAGGGGGTCGTTGAACGCATCCACGTGTCCCGATGCCTTCCAGATGGTGGGGTGCATGAAGATGGCACTGTCAATCCCCACGATGTTTTCGTGGAGCAACACCATGCTTTGCCACCAATACTGCTTGATATTATTCTTCAACTCGACACCATTCTGACCGTAGTCGTAGACAGCGCCAAGCCCGTCGTAGATGTCGCTGGAGGGGAACACAAATCCATACTCCTTGCAGTGGGAGATGATCTTCTTGAAAACGTCTTCTTGTTGAGCCATATAGAAAATAGATAGTTATTGCGCCACGCCAGGACACTGCCCTCTCGACTTTCTAAGCCTTCGGCAGGGGCGCAGAGCAGAGTTTATCTGCAAAGATACTGATTAGGCGGCAATAAACCATTGGATAAAGGCTTAAATTCTATGCG
>JBHAFO010000264.1:0-10759 GCA_041856145.1 Alloprevotella sp. | reverse complement strand
TAATTATAATTTTAGGGATGAGTAGTAATTCTCTTTTCTGCAACGCCCTCAACAGCCGATTGCGCCCTTTCTTTTTTCAGGGCATCTGCCTGTTCATAGGCTTCCACAATACGACTAACCAAGCGGTGGCGCACGATGTCTTCACGCCCCATCTCTATGAAAGAGATGCCTTGGATATTTCGTAAAATACGGAGGGCTTCCACCAAACCTGAACGCTGTGAAGGCGGTAGGTCTATCTGTGTATAGTCGCCAGTGATGAGCATTTTGGTATTCGTGCCCATACGGGTCAGAAACATTTTGAGCTGTGCCGTAGTAGTGTTCTGCGCTTCGTCGAGGATGACAACGGCATCGTTCAAGGTGCGCCCACGCATAAAAGCCAAAGGTGCAATCTGGATCACATTCGTTTCCATATACTCTTGCAGCTTGCTCGCAGGTATCATCTCTTGCAAAGCATCGTACAAAGGCTGGAGATAAGGGTCTACCTTGTCCTTCATATCGCCAGGCAGAAATCCCAACTTCTCACCAGCCTCAACTGCGGGGCGTGAAAGAATGATTTTCCGAATTTCCTTATTCTTCAATGCACGCACAGCCAAAGCAATAGCCACGTAGGTTTTTCCCGATCCAGCAGGACCTATGGCAAAAATCATATCGTTCTCTTGCCACGCCTCAACGATGCGTCGCTGATTCTCACTCCGAGGAGCTATCGGGCGACCGCCTGTGCTATAAACAATCACATTTTCTGAACGTTCTTCCTTTGCTCCCGCACCTTTGACGATAGACAGCACGTCTTCTTCTGTCAGTTGGTTGAACTGCACAGCATGTCGTTCCAAACTTTGGCAGTACTCCTCGAAAGAAACAATCTCCACTTCGTCGCCTATAACCTTAATGACATTGTCACGTGCAATAATACGAAGTTTTGGGAAGAGTGCCTTTAGCATTCTCAAGTTGGCGTTATTCACACCATAAAAAATGGCAGGATCTGCACCTTCAAGCACTATGTGACGTTCGAGCATGTAGGACTTGGCGTAAATAGAAGATTTGTTTGAAACTTATTGATAGACCAGCAAAATAGCACAAAGCCTACGCTTTCAGAAAACGGCTTCTCTGCCCTACTCTGTTGGTAAGGCAAATTTACTAATTATGGTGCACATATCCCCAGCTTTTACCCTCAAAGTTTCGCAGGCTGAGCACTTCGCCATTCTCTAATCTTAAAAACGGTATCCGTCTTTAGAATTTCGCAACAACTTGACTTGCATTTCGTGTTCAGAAACATTATCTTTGCAGTAAGAAACAAGGGAGAATAACTGACAAACAGCTATTCTCCTCTTTTTATGCCGTAATTTCACTTTTCAAGTGGCGCAACTTGGAAAAACACGATGCGCCTCCCAACTTTTCTCCAAGGCTTGGTGTTTTCACAGCCTGCGCTGAGCGGATTTACACGCCGCCTTGGAGTGTTAAGACTTGTTCCTATTCTATAAATCTGAAGGCACAGTAAAACCTCTTACCTTGCTTCATCGCTCCGCTCTCTAAGGAGAAAAACAAAAATGCACACCTTGAGCGTCCTACTATCATTGCAGAAAGAGCTACAAATCCCTTAGACAAAGGCTTTTTCATACGTTCTAAGCACATTTTTCATACGTTCCTACAACCCCTTACTGCACGAGAATTTGCCCTCGCACCAACCGAAATTATGACAAACTACGGAAGCCATGAAAAAAACTTCTCATTTTGCTTGGTCGGAATAGCAAAATATCATACATTTGCCCCATATAAATATCTTACCATATAATTATTGAAGTTATGAAGAAAGTCAATTTTAGTGCAGGTCCTTCTATTCTCGCTCCAGAAGTTATCCAAGCTACTTCTGCGGCATGTGCAGACTTCAACGGCTTGTCTGTGATGGAAATCAGCCACCGTTCAAAGGATTGGCAAAAAGTGATGGACGAAACAGATGCTTTGTTCAAGGAGATTTTAGAAATTCCTCAGGGCTATTCCGTCGTGCTACTCGGTGGTGGTGCCAGCTTACAATTCTGTATGGTTCCCTTCAACCTTTTGGAAAAGAAAGCCGCCTATCTCAACACGGGTGTATGGGCAAAGAAGGCGCTGAAAGAGGCAAAAGGTTTTGGAGAGGTTGTAGAAGTGGCTTCATCCGCTGATGCGAACTACACCTTTATCCCCAAGGATTATGTAATCCCTACTGACGCTGATTATTTCCATATCACTACGAACAACACCATCTATGGCACGGAGTTGCACACAGACCTCGACAGTCCTGTTCCCTTGGTGGCAGATATGTCGTCAGACATCTTCTCTCGTCCCATCGACGTGAGTAAGTATGGCCTCATCTATGGCGGTGCGCAAAAGAACCTCGCCATGGCAGGTCTGGCATTCGCCATCGTGAAAGACGACATTCTTGGAAAAGTGAGTCGCTACATTCCAACAATGCTTGACTACCGCACGCACATTTCTAATGGCTCTATGTTCAACACGCCTCCAGTTGTTCCTATTTATAGTGCTTACCAAACTTTGCTTTGGATCAAGCGTGCAGGCGGTTTGAAGGAGATGCAACGCCGTGCCCAAGAGCGCGCTAAATTGCTCTATGGTGCGATTGACGACAGTCGTATCTTCACTGGCACAGCCGCTGAAGTAGACCGCTCGTTGATGAACATCTGCTTCGTGATGAAGGAAGAGTATAAGGAACTCGAGGCAGAATTCCTTGAATTTGCAACAGGCAAGGGTATGTCGGGCATCAAGGGACACCGCTCTGTGGGTGGTTTCCGTGCTTCAACTTACAATGCGATGCCACTCGAAGGTGTGCAAGCCCTCGTTGATTGCATGCACGAGTTTGAGAAAGCGCATTAAGCCTTGGTTTCACTCACAACTTAAAGACTAAAGTTATGAAAGTATTAGTTGCAACCGACAAGCCCTTTGCACCGATTGCAGTGGAGGGCATTCGCAAGGAGACTGAAGGCGCAGGAAATGAGCTTGTGCTTTTAGAGAAGTACACCGAGAAGGCGCAGTTGTTAGAGGCTGTGGCTGATGTTGATGCACTGATAGTGCGCAGTGACAAGGTGGACGCCGAGGTGATCGAAGCTGCTAAGCAACTTAAAATAGTTGTACGCGCTGGAGCGGGCTACGATAACGTGGACTTGGCAACTGCCACTGCGCATAATGTGGTGGTAGAAAACACCCCAGGACAAAATTCCAATGCTGTGGCTGAACTTATCTTCGGACTCTTGATTTACGGCAATCGTGCTTTCTTCTCTGGGAAGGCGGGTACAGAACTCAAAGGAAAGAAACTTGGTATTCTCTCCTATGGCAACATCGCTCGCCATGTGGCACGCATCGCCAAAGGTTTCGGCATGGAAGTGTTTGCCTACTCACGCAAGCAGGACTTCGTGAAAGAGGGCGTGCAAGCCGTGGGGTCTGCCAAAGAGCTTTTTGACACCTGCGATGTGATCACACTCCACACACCTGCCACCGCTGAAACCAAGAAGAGTATTAACTACGAACTGCTCAAAGATATCAAGAAGGGAGCAGTGATTGTGAACACAGCCCGCAAAGAAATCATCGACGAGGAGGGCTTGCTCCGTCTGATGGGCGAACGCACAGATGTGAAGTATCTCACAGATATTACACCCGATGCTGTAGAAGCGTTCAGCGCTTTGGAAGGACGCTATTATGCCACGCCTAAAAAGATGGGAGCGCAGACGCAAGAGGCAAATATCAATGCTGGTATTGCAGCTGCGGAACAAATCACAGCTTTCTTCGCCTCGGGCGATACGACCTTCAAGGTTAATTGATACAGCTAATATAGTTCGGACGAGCAGACCTTGTCGTTTCTCAAAATATGTACCGACAAACTGCTCGTCCTCCTCTTACTATCCTAAGAAATCACATCCTTAAAATACTTTGCTATGGCTATCGTAAAACCATTCAAGGGCATTCGCCCTCCAGCTTCCTTAGTAGAAGCTGTAGAATGCCGTCCCTACGATGTGCTCAACTCTGAAGAAGCACGCATCGAAGCTGGCAATAATGAGAAGTCGCTCTATCATATCATAAAACCTGAGATTGATTTCGCCCCCGATGTAAGCGAATATGATCCAAAGGTATATGAGCAAGCTGCAAAGAACTTCCAAAAGTTTCAAGACAATGGCTGGCTGGTGCAAGACGAAGAGGAGCAATACTATATTTATGCGCAAACAATGAATGGACGCACCCAGTATGGTATTGTCTTAGGCGCTTATGTGGACGACTATATGCAAGGGCGCATCAAAAAACATGAGCTGACACGTCGCGACAAAGAGGAAGATCGCATGAAGCACGTGCGCATCTGTCAAGCAAACATTGAACCCGTCTTCTTGGCTTACCCTGATAACGAAACGCTGGGCAAGCTCATTCGCAAATATACAGCCACTACTCCAGTCTACGACTTCATTGCGCCGATCGACGGCTTTGGGCATCAGTTCTGGGTAGTAAGCGACAAGAAAGATATTGCAACGATTACGGCAGCGTTTGCCGAGATGCCATCGCTCTACATTGCCGACGGACACCACCGCAGTGCTGCTGCGGCACGCGTGGGAGCGGAGATGGCGGAACAAAATCCCAACCATCGGGGCGATGAGGAGTACAACTATTTTATGGCGGTATGCTTCGCGGCTTCCGAACTTACTATCTTAGACTATAATCGTGTAGTCAAAGATTTGAATGGACTCTCTTCCGAGGAATTTTTGAAGGCGTTAGAGAAGAACTTCGAGGTGGTTGCCAAAGGAACTGCGAACTATAAACCTCAATCTTTGCACGAGTTCTCGCTCTATCTCGAAGGCACTTGGTACAGTCTGACAGCCCGCGAAGGCACTTACGATGCCTCCGACCCCATCGGTGTATTGGATGTAGACATTTCTTCACGCCTTATCTTAGACGAGCTCCTTGGTATTAAGGATTTACGCTCCGACAAACGTATCGATTTCGTAGGCGGGTTGCGCGGACTCGAGGAGTTGAAAATGCGTGTAGACAGCGGTGAGATGCGTTGTGCCTTGGCACTCTATCCCGTAACGATGCAACAAATCATAGATATAGCCGATAGCGGAAATATCATGCCGCCTAAGGCGACGTGGTTTGAACCGAAACTTCGTAGCGGTTTGGTAATACATAAGTTGGTGTAGCATCCGACATAACTTTTTCATAGTAGGTTGCTCCCTCGCAGAGCGACCTACTTTTCTTTTTCTCCATTGAGAAGCGATAGATTTGAACGCTTCAGAAAGACAGACATAACATACTTCTCACTATGAATACTCTTCTTCGCAAAGAACAGCTCTCGGCAAATGTTTACAAACTGGTTGTCGAAGCACCGCTAATTGCACGTGCACGCCGTGCAGGGCACTTTGTTATTGTACGTGCCGACAACCATGGCGAACGCATCCCCCTGACCATAGCTGAAGCTGATACCAAAGCTGGCACAATCACGCTCATTGTACAAGCAGTTGGCTTGAGTTCTAAAAAACTCTGTCGCTTGGAGGAGGGCGATGAACTTGCCGACATCGTTGGTCCTTTGGGCAAGGCAACACACATTGAGAACTTCGGCACAGTGGTCTGCGCTGGTGGTGGCGTTGGCGTTGCTCCCATGTTGCCGATAGTGCAGGCACTCAAAGCGGCAGGCAATCGGGTGGTTGTTGTACTCGCTGCTCGTAGCAAGGAGTTGCTCATTCTCGAAGAAGAAATGCGGGTTGCGTCCCACGAAGTTATCATCATGACGGACGACGGCAGTGCTGGCACAAAAGGTTTGGTAACTGATGGCATTCGTTCCGTATTGGAACGAGAACCCGTACACCGCTGTTTTGCCATAGGCCCTGCAATCATGATGAAATTCTGTTGCCTACTTACGAAAGAATATAACGTGCCAACAGATGTTTCCCTCAACACTATTATGGTCGATGGTACAGGAATGTGCGGCGCTTGTCGCATCACGGTTGGCGGGCAGCGCAAGTTCGTTTGCGTTGATGGTCCCGAGTTCGATGGTCATGCGGTCGATTTCGATGAGATGCTGATGCGTTTGCGAGCTTATAAGGGCGCAGAGAATGAGAAGTTGCACCACCACGAAGAAATTGAAGCGCATCTCGACAAAAGCAGAGATGCCACTTGGCGCGCCAATCTACGGAAAGCAAAAAGTGCGAAAGAGCGTATGGCAATTCCACGTTGCGAGATGGAAGAGCTTGATCCCGTTTATCGTGCCACCCAGTTGCGTGCCGAGGTGAACCGTGGCTTATCTCCTGCCGTCGCGCAGATGGAGGCACAGCGTTGTTTAGACTGTAACAATCCCGGTTGCGTACAGGGTTGTCCTGTTGGCATCGACATTCCGCGCTTCATCAAGCACGTGGAACTTGGAGAGTTCGCAGAGGCTGCACATACAATCAAGGAATACAGCACACTTCCTGCCGTTTGCGGTCGTGTCTGCCCGCAGGAGAAGCAGTGCGAAAGCCGTTGCATTCATCTCAAAACAAAGGGCGAATCCGTAGCAATCGGTCATTTGGAACGCTTTGTTGCCGACTACGAGCGTCTGCAAGGTACAGCCACTATTCCACACCGCCAGCGCAATGGGAAGCGAGTGGCAGTTGTAGGCTCAGGGCCTGCTGGATTGGCTTTTGCTGGCGAGATGCTCCAGCGTGGCTACGACGTCACAGTTTTTGAAGCCCTGCACGAATTTGGCGGAGTGCTCAAGTATGGCATTCCCGAGTATCGTCTTCCCAACGAGATCGTAGATTATGAAATTAACGCCTTGCGCCAGGCAGGCGTGCAGTTCGTCAAGGATTGTGTGATTGGGCAGACCGTGACCGTAGAACAACTGAAGGCAGATGGCTATTGCGGTTTATTCGCGGGTCCCGGTGCTGGCTTGCCCAACTTTATGGGCATTCCAGGCGAAAACTCTATCAATATCCTTTCTTCTAATGAATACCTCACGAGAGTTAATCTGATGGAGGCGTTCAACGAGGCGAGCGATACGCCTGTGCCACGGGGCAAACACGTCATTGTAGTAGGTGGTGGCAACACGGCAATGGATTCTGTTCGCACAGCCAAACGCTTGGGCGCAGAAACTGCGACTATCGTCTATCGTCGCTCCGAGGAGGAGATGCCAGCCCGATTGGAGGAGGTGCGCCACGCCAAGGAGGAAGGCATTGATTTCCTGACCCTGCACAATCCGCTGTCCTATATAGCCGATGAGAATGGCTGTGTGAAGCAAGTTGTATTGCAGAAGATGGCACTCGGCGAACCAGACGCCAGCGGTCGTCGCTCCCCCATCCCCCTTGAAGGCGAAACGGTGGTTGTGGACACCGATATGGTGATTGTCAGCGTGGGCGTGTCGCCCAATCCTTTGTTCACGAATAGCCTACCCGAACTACAACTTGGGCGCAAAGGCGTGATTGCAGTCAATGACTGCCTGCAATCGAGCGACCCAATGATCTTTGCAGGTGGTGACATCGTTCGAGGAGGAGCAACGGTTATCCTCGCAATGGGCGATGGCAAGCAAGCTGCTGCCAATATGGACGCACAATTGCAGGCGCAGGCTTAGCCTCGCGACAGTCAGATACAACAAATGGCGCATCTTCCTTTCGAGATGCGCCATTTGTTATGCCATAAAGTATAGCTCCTTCTTAAAAAGCCACTTGATGCAGTTGGAAGTTCCCCATGATACGACTGCGGTCTACATTGCCACGAACACCAGCAACAGAGCCAGAGGCTGTGTATTGCCACATAATGTAATCTGTTCCATCATTGAGCGTTGGGCTGTCGCTACGATAACGGGCAATCATCCAATGATAACCAGGAAATTGATTGACGAGATGCTTGTTGTAGAAGTTATGGAAGGTGTAAAGCAAAGGCTTCTTTCCATAATGTTTTGTCACCCGCTCGATGAACTCCCGCAAGTCGGAGATAAATTTCTCTTCCGACACCGAACCTCTTACTTCCACGTCAATCATCGGCACGAGATCCTGCTCCTCTTTCAACACGGTCGAAGTAAGATTATTGAATTGCTCATCAACGCTGATGTTCGAGCGGTAGAAATGATAACTCCCAACACTGATGCCATACTTTCTTGCCTCTTTGATATTGCGCCGATACGTCACGTCCACGAGCGATGTGCCCTCGGTAGCTTTCAAATAAGCGTAAGAAATATTGTCCATTGCCACCTGCTCCCAGTCGATCGTACCTTGATAACGAGAAACGTCGATGCCCTCTCTGTATTTTGTGTTTACTCTTGCTGTAGAACTGCGATGTGCTCCCACAGCCTCTATTGAACGGCCGTGCTTGTCTTGGATGGCGCGCGCCACGAAGCGGTCGGGTTCAACATCGTAGGTAGAGGCTGGTATGGCGCCTTTCGACTTCTTTTGTCCCGACATCGCTAACGGGAAAACCGCAAAGAGCGCAAGAACATATATATATAGGGAGTAGTTGCGAATTGACATAATGGGAAATATTTGTCGCAAAATTACAGAGGAAATGCGAATTAGCCATCGTTCCCCTCGTTATAAAACCTTAATTGTGAAGAGTTTTAATTCTTTCGCCTAAGGCTTTGAGATACTCGACATCCTGCGGATAGGTGTACATTTTCAAGCGTTCTGGTAAATCCTCGGGCTGATAATGTTGCTTGTACTCACCCAAATAAACCAAGTTCAAAGGCGTTTCGCTGTTGCGCATTTGGCTCAAAAGGAAATGGCAAAAGCTCAAACGATAGTCCGTTGTCGTGCCTGGTTCGAGGAGGTTGCGGTCGCGGGGGTAGTCTGATGCACTTACTACCAACACTTGCCCATGTTTCTCTGCCAAGCGCAAGTGCTGATCAAGGTATTCAGTAGCTTTGAGATACGTATTGGGCAAAGCATCGTAGGTGCGATCGCCCGAAGTCCATTGCCATTTCAGCGGATGAAGTCCGAGGGTGAAGTAGTCGGAAAGCGTGGACATGCACCCTTCATAATCGTAGGTTTCGTTCAGTTCATCTGCCAAGCCATCAGACACAATCCCGACCAAATGGTTGGCGTCCACACGCTTCAGAAAGTCCTTATATTGCTGCATTCGCTCCATCTCACCGCCCAAGAATTCCCATGCAAAGAGGGTTGGCGACTGTGTGAGCTTTATCTCTTTGTCCCAAAGGCGCACAGCCGTTGCAAAGTCGCTGACCTCGCCCCAACTGTTCAAGCGCAACTGCAACGCCACCCGCAGTCCCAGCTTATCTGCCTGCCTCATCAATGGGGCAACGAACCTTGCATTTGCAGGCTCAACCTCAACGGCAACGACACTGAAGCCCGTTTCGTGCAACAACTTCAGCGAAGCCTTGAGCGTCGATGCAGGCTTATTGTTTTCAATCCACACATCGTCTGCCAAGCGAATGCCTACAAACTGTTGTCGTGCGCCCTTGAGCACAAAATGCTGACCTTCTGTTTTCACAAAGTCCTGCGCCCAGCTCGTTTTGCCCAAGCATAGAGCCAAGACAAGAAGCGTTAAACGTATTATCATACTGAGTTTGAACATCATTCGAAATCTATTTTGAACCACAGACGAACGCCCAGCAGCGATTTGCCCATAGGGACTATTTCCCAAGCTCAACCTTAGCCATCAATCTTGTAGCATATACACCTTGTGCGAGCCTCGTCCCTTCGTTTTTAGGACACCGAGCGCACAAAGTTCTTTCAATTCCACTGCAGCTTTCCTGCTTGATAAGATGAGCATTAGTACACAAAGTTAATTATTAGCGGTGGGAAAATCCAAGCCCTGCGCTAATATTTTTGACTGGAGGCGTATAGAAACTTAGCTGGAGGCGCAAGAAAACTTTAGTTTCCACTGATAATTATATAATTTACACTGAAACCTATATAATTATCAGTGCAAACTAAAGTTTTTCTACGCCTCCAGCCAAAAATCCCAGCTTGCTAAGCAAAAATGTGACGCCTCTACTATATAAGTTGATTAACTGACATACTTTTGAGGACACTACCAAGGAGCTAAAAGATTAGTGGAACACTTCACAAGGAAGTGTCCCACTAATCGGTAAACTAATATGTAAAACTTTCTCCGAGCTTAAAACAACTGCAACTTCTTGTTACGAGCTTCGTCCAAGGAAATGGTTTGTACACGAGGACCGTTGTACTTATCTCGTAACTCAGCTTGCGTGACAGAGAGTTCTTGGAAGAACTCCTCTCTCGTGTCTTCGTTCATAAAGCGAGAAGCCGTGATGACCATTTGTGAGGCGTCTTTGACATAAATCACAGGACCTTCGTAAACGGGAGCTATCTTCAAGGCGGTGTGCAAGGCACTCGTCGTTGCTCCGCCTATGCAGATGGGACAGCGCACGCCAGCTTCATTCAATGCCTTGGCAGTAACCACCATCTCTTCCAGGCTCGGTGTAATGAGTCCGCTCAGTCCGACAAAATCAACCTTCTCTTCAATGGCAGTTTTCACGATTTTCTCGGCAGGTGTCATGATACCCAAATCGATAATCTCATAGTTGTTACAGCCCAGCACCACGCCCACAATATTCTTACCAATGTCGTGCACATCGCCTTTGACCGTTGCCATAATGGCTTTGCCTACCGAGCTTTGTCCAACCACTCGCTCTGCCTCAATATAGGGCTGAAGAATTGCTACGGCAGCCTTCATCGTGCGAGCAGTCTTAATCACTTGTGGCAGGAACATCTTGCCTGCGCCAAAGAGATCGCCCACAATGTTCATGCCACGCATCAAAGGGCCTTCTATAATGTCCACTGCGTGG
>JBHAFO010000263.1:0-2893 GCA_041856145.1 Alloprevotella sp. | reverse complement strand
CCTGTTATTCTTGGTTCGAGCCCAGGTATCCCAACCACAGAAGAGGTGAATTGCTTTGCAATTCACCTCTTTCTTTATCTCATCTACGTTCTAAAAATCCTCTCCCCTATCGCCAGCAATGTTGCGACAGGGGAGAGGATTTTTAGAATATATAATATGTATTACTTGCCCAAGAGTTCTTCAAGCTTCTGTTGCAACGCCTCGCCACGGAGGTTGTTGGCAATGATTTTTCCGTTGGGATCGACGAGAAGCATCAAGGGGATGCCATTTACGCCATAGACCTTAGCAGCCTCTGTTTCCCAAAATTTGAGATCGCTCAACTGGTGCCAAGGAAGTTCAAAACGCTTCACTGCACCCATCCAGCTCTTGCGGTCGCGGTCGAAGGAGAGTCCAACAACGTCGAAGCCCTTGCTGTGGAAACGCTCATAAGCCAATTTGACATTAGGAATCTCTCGAATGCAAGGTCCGCACCACGATGCCCAGAAGTCGAGTAGTACATATTTCCCATTACCCACGAATTCGCTCAGCTTGCGAGGCGTGCCTGTGGTATCGGGAAGCGTGAGGTCGGTGAACTGCGCCCCTACCATTTGACGCTTCCAGCCAGGAATGCGCCCCTTCAGTCTGTCCAAAACAGAAGGCGTGGCAAAGCGTGCATTTGATTCCACCAATGCAATGATTTCTCCGCGTTCCAAGTCGTTCTCACTTGTAGCCAGATAAAAGGCAGGGAAAACGCGATCTGTATTTTCAGCAAATAGCTGACGCAATGCCGCAGTGCGCTCGTTGCCGATAGCCTGGAGCTTTGCGATCAAACGATCCCTTACTGAGTCGGGCAGGTTCTTACCATAAGGCGCAGCCTCCTTGTACACGGCTTGTTCACGTGCGTCGTAATCTCCAAAACGCTTTGCCCAAGACGAGAGTGCCTCGTTCTCTGCAGTTCCTTTCAGCGTGGACTTTCCCAAATCCGCCTGCACATTGCCGTCCAAGACAATTACCTGGCGAGTGCCATCAGCAAGTCCAACCCAGCCAAAGAGCTTGCCCTGTGCATCGCCCGAGAGTGTAAACTTGCCATTCTTCACCACTAAGCTATCCTTTTGCTGGCGATCTTCGACATTGCCATAGTAAACCTTTTCAACGCCAGCAGGCACTGTGCCCGTGATGGTATATTTCTGAGCCAAAGCAGGAGCGACTGCTCCAACAAAAGCCATGGATAGTAAAATCTTCTTCATATATATAATATGTCATTGTTCAACTTGACGAGAAGCCCTATGCCTACTCGCCTTTTTCCCTTAGGGCAAAAATACGAATAAGTTGGCAGTTACCACTTCTCCAAACTATCAAGATAACCTATACTTTGTTATAAATCTTATGAACTCGGGCGAGGAGAAACGCACTGTGCCCGTGTCGTGTTTATTAAGCTCCGCCAAAGCGTCACGATGAGCGTCTGTCAGTTGGAAATCGAACACATCAAAATTTTGCTGCATACGCTCCCGCTTGTCCGACTTAGGTATGACAATTATGCCACGGTCTATGAGATAGCGCAACGCTACCTGCGCCACGCTCTTTCCTTTGGCGTCGCCAATGTTCACAAGTAGCTCATTTGTAAAAATTCCCTCATTGCCTTCGTTGAGCGGTCCCCATGCCATGATTTTTGTACCATAAGGTTCCATCACTTCTGCCAGCTCGTGCTGTTGCGAAAATACGTTTGTCTCCACCTGATTGACCGCAGGACGAGCGTCTGTGTTGAGCACGAGATCGAGGTATTGAGCCACGCTAAAATTGCTCACACCAATGGCACGCACCTTACCTTCCGCAAGGGCACGCTCCATGGCGCGCCAAGTGCCATAGTAGTCGCCATAGGGCTGATGAATAAGTAGCAGGTCGATATAGTCCGTGTCCAACTTGCGGAGCGACTCGAGGATGGACTCGTAAGCCCGCTCTTCGCCAGCGTTGCTCACCCATACCTTCGTGACGAGGAAGAACTCCTTGCGGTCAATGCCACTCTTGCGCCAAGCACGACCAACTCCTTCTTCATTCATATATGCCTGCGCAGTATCGATGAGCCGATAGCCCACGTCGATGGCATTGGACACGCAACGCTCGCACTCATCGGGCGATATTTGGAAGACGCCATAGCCCAAGATGGGCATTTCGACGCCATTGTTCAAAAGCACTGTTTGCATCTGCTTATTTTTTATATTATATATTACGTTACAAGATGGGGCAAAACACGCTCTCCGAGGCTCAACCGTCCAACGAGTGGAGGCATCTTTGCCTTTCAAAGGAGTGCGCACACAATACCCACCATCCAAAATTACACATTTAGCTCGAATACGACATCAAAAACGCCCATTTTTTTCAACAAAACCTCTTTCTTTATTGACAGCAAACCTTTTTTTGTGCGGGAAACAGTCCAAACAGGGCTTCCGATTAGTATCGGTCATTGAACAGAAGTAAGGGGATTGTAACTCCTTGGGGCAAGAAGGAGATGTGCGGAGCTGGTGTTTTGAAACAGCAAGGTAGGCATTTGACTTCTCCCGCCTCGCACAAGTCCAGCAAAGGGAAACAGAAAACTTACGACTCTATGCTATAGCAAGAAAAGGGGCGCAAAATGGCAGACTGCCTATAATTTTTCTATCGCTTGTTCGCACCGAATTTGGCAAAGAGACGAGGGGTGTTCAATACGACAGCTCGCAGCGATGACGAAATTTTGCCTTAAACGATATGCCAAGCATCTGTAGAGTTTATAGCCCAACTCTTCAAGCTATCAGGGGTAAGGGTTGAACAAAAGCAAATGCCCCTCGCGTACGCTCAAATCGGGCGTCTCAGTCTGTTCGTTCCTATACTAAAGACAACAGGAGCAAGGCTCAGCCCTGCAAACCGAGCACCCCAACCT
>JBHAFO010000262.1:0-5456 GCA_041856145.1 Alloprevotella sp. | reverse complement strand
CGCAGAATTCCTCCCCGTCACGGAGAAAGCCCCCATCAAGGTGGCAGAAAGTCCTTATGGCAACACGAAGCAAATCAACGAGGAGATTATCCAAGACTATGTGAAGAGTGGTGCGCCCATCAGTGCCATCATTCTCCGCTACTTCAACCCCATTGGTGCGCACCCAACGGCAATCATTGGCGAATTGCCTAACGGAGTACCAGCCAACCTCATCCCTTATCTCACACAAACTGCCATCGGTATTCGCAAGGAATTGACAGTATTTGGCGACGACTATGACACCGCGGACGGCTCTTGCGTGCGCGACTTCATCTATGTGGTAGACCTCGCAAAGGCACACGTGGCAGCGATGGAACGCATCGTCAATGATCAAAACACCGATCCTGTAGAAGTATTCAACGTAGGCACTGGTCGTGGCTATACTGTGCTGGAATTGATCAACACCTTTGAACAATGCACAGGCGTGAAGCTCCCTTACAAGATTGGTCCTCGTCGTGCTGGCGATATTGAAAAGGTATGGGGCAATGTGGACAAGGCGAACGAAGTGCTCGGCTGGAAGGCTGTCCACACCCTCGAGGAGGCACTCAGCAGTGCCTGGAAATGGCAGCAACGCTTGCGTGAGAAAGGCGTGATGTAAGTAACGCCCTTATACCATCATAGAGAATAAAGGGCATATCTTTTATAGAAGGTATGCCCTTATTATTTTAATCAATCATATTATTTACGGACTCCTAAAAACATAAGATTATGAAACGTTATTTCTTATCTATGCTCATTCTGTTCACTGCGCTCGTAGCCGATGCGCAATCTTCTAATGAACACATGAAGTTTATGGGAATTCCTATGGTGGGAACAGTACAATCCTTTGCGCAAAAATTAGAAGCGAGAGGACTTCAGTTCGATTCCAAGGATAAAGATGGGAATTACTACTTCAATGGAACTTTTTTCAATGAAGAGAATTGCCACATCTATGTTGGCCATACAGCTAGTACGCAACAAGTCTATCAGGCAGGAGTATCCTTTTCTCCCGATAATACTTGGGAGGCTTTAAGCAAGAAGTATTTTCGTCTCAAAGAAGCCTTGACAAAAAAATACGGAGAACCCTCTTTTGTGATTGAGGAGTTTGCAGGTGGCGAGCCTTCTTCTGACAAAGGAAAGTTTCGGGCGATTGACTCTGGAGTGTGCCAGTATAGAACGCAGTTTACAACTGAAGCAGGGTGGATCTTCCTGACTATAGTCAGCGGCAAGGTTGGAGATGATAAGACTTTCTACGTGCATCTGCTCTATGTCGATAAAGAAAATGAGGCGACAGAGACGAAGAACGCTTACGACGACTTATAGGAGATTTCCTATCCTATAATGTTGCCTATAGCAACCCGCACCACTTACCCTAAAACTCTTTTGAAAATGAAACGCTATCTGCTTTTGTGTCTCCTCGCACTCGGAACACTCATTGCCACAGCACAAACTTCCTCTGAGCACATGAAGTTTATGGGTATTCCTATGAAAGGAACTGCCCAAGCCTTTGCGCAGAAATTACAGGCTAAGGGAATGAAGATTCTCTCTAAATCTGAAAATGGGAGTATCATTCTTAAAGGCAAATTCTTCAACCGCTCTAATTGTAATATACATATAATCAGTAGCTCTAAGAATAAGCAGGTTGCAAGAATTGGCGTTATTTTTCCTTTCTTAGAGACATGGGAATCTTTGAGTGATTTGTATTTTCAAATTAAGAATTCTCTCATTCAAAAATATGGAGCGCCTTCGCTCTCTATTGAAACTTTCGAGAATGGAGAGCCTTCCTCTAACTTTCTAAAGTTAGAGGCGATAAAAGATGGAGAAGGTAAATACACTACACTCTTTGAGATGCCAGAGGGATACATAGATGTAGAAATACAAAGTATTACTTCTTTCCTTACAACTTCCTGCTATGTGCAGCTTCTCTATGTAGACAGACAGAATGATAGTCTGCGTCAATCAGAATCTTCTGAAGACCTATAGCTTTACACACAGCACCCTCTAAAATATGCCCCTATATGCAAATAAGCCCCGCAACATATCTTGATGCTCCAGCTCCTTATTATATTATGGAGGAGCAGGCTTTGCGTCGCAACCTCTCGCTGATTAAGAGCATCGGCGAGAGAGCAGGCGTAGAATTTATCTTAGCTTTCAAGGCTTTTGCCCTTTGGAAAACATTTCCCATCTTTCGGGAATACATTGGACATACGACCGCCTCATCGCTCTATGAAGCCCGCTTGGCTTTTGAGGAGTTTGGATCGAAGGCGCATACCTATACTCCAGCTTATGAGGATAGTACCTTCGATGAGGTCGTGGCTTGTAGCAGTCATGTGACCTTCAACTCTCTTTCGCAATATGAGCAGTTCTACGCTCGCACAATGGGTAAAGGCGTAAGTCTTGGTCTGCGCGTTAATCCTGAATATAGCGAGATTGAAACCGAATTGTACAACCCTTGTGCACCAGGTTCAAGGTTTGGTATTTTGAGCGACCAACTTCCCGAGACTTTGCCCGCAGGCATCGAAGGTTTCCACTGCCACAACCATTGCGAGAGTAGCTCTTATGCCTTGGAAGAAAGCCTCAAACATTTGGACGCAAAGTTTGGACGCTGGTTGCCGAAGCTCAAATGGCTCAATCTTGGCGGAGGGCATTTGGTCACTCGTAAGGACTACGATGTGGAACATCTTATTCGCATTCTCTCAGACTTCAAGAGTCGTTACCCCAACCTGCACATCACGCTCGAACCTGGTTCTGCTTTCGCTTGGCAAACGGGCGTACTGACGGCTGATGTGGTAGACATCGTGGAAAATGATCGTATCAAAACAGCGATTCTCAACGTATCTTTCACCTGCCACATGCCCGACTGCTTGGAGATGCCTTATCACCCAACGATCCGTGGTGCGAAGGCGTGGGACGAGGAGGAAGCCAAAGGGCGAGAGCGCGAACCACTCTTCTACCGCCTGGGGGGTAACAGTTGTTTGAGTGGCGACTTTATGGGTTATTGGGAGTTTGAAGAACCATTGCAAGTAGGTCAGCGTCTCGTTTTCGAGGACATGATACACTACACCACGGTGAAAACCAACATGTTCAATGGCATCCACCACCCAGGCATCGCTCTTCTGCACGCCGACAATACGCTGGAAATTCTCCGTGAATATGCTTATGAAGATTACAGAGACCGAATGAATTAAGACTATATAATATGGAACAGACGAAACTTCCTGAAAACGCTTTCCGAGAGCTGAAGGAGGGCGAAGAATATGAGCCTTTGATGTCACCTCAAAAGCAGTACAAAGAGCTAACGCCCTGGTCTATCACTTGGGGGCTGCTCATGGCTGTTATTTTCTCGGCAGCAACGGCATATTTGGGGCTTAAAGTGGGGCAAGTGTTTGAGGCTGCCATTCCGATCACTATCATTGCCATTGGCGTGTCGGGCGCAGCGGGACGCAAAGACCCTATAGGTGAGAACGTGATCATACAGAGCATTGGCGCATGTTCGGGCATGATTGTCGCAGGAGCGATATTCACTTTGCCAGCTCTCTATATCTTGCAAACGAAGTATCCCGAAATCACGATCAACTTCCTACAAATCTTCATCGCCTCTACCTTGGGCGGTGTCTTAGGCATATTGTTTCTCATTCCTTTCCGCAAGTATTTTGTGAAGGATATGCACGGCAAATATCCTTTCCCCGAAGCTACGGCTTCGACACAAGTGCTTGTAAGCGGAGAAGGTGGTGGCAGTCAGTCGGGCACTTTGCTGGTGGCTGGTCTTATCGGCGGTTTGTACGACTTTGCTGTAGCCACTTTCGGAGCTTGGGCGGAGAACTTTTCGACACGTGCCTTTGAAATTGGCAACACCGTTGCCGACAATGCCAAACTCCTCTTCCGCATCAACACGAGTGCAGCCCTCTTGGGCATGGGATATATTGTGGGACTCAAATATGCAAGCATCATCTGCGCTGGCTCTGTCTTCGTGTGGTGGGTACTCGTGCCTGCCATTGCGTTCATATTCCCCAACTTGGAAGTAACTGCAGGCATCTCGGCGCTCTCCGCCTCTCCCGAACAGATTTACGCTTACGCCAAGAGCATCGGTATTGGTGCGATTGCCATGGCTGGTATCATCGGTATTTTGAAAAGCTGGGGCGTTATCCGCAGTGCTTTCAGCTTGGCTGGGCAAATTTTCAAGAGCAACAATACGCCCACGGAGGAGCAACGCACACAACGTGACCTCTCAATGAAAATTGTACTCATTGGAACAGCCCTTACAATTGTGCTAACCACACTCTTTTTCTACTTTGACGTGATGGGAGGCAACCTCCTTTTCACTATTGTGGGCATACTCATCGTAGCTTTCATCAGCTTCCTGTTCACCACCGTTGCGGCTAATGCCATCGCCATCGTAGGCAGTAATCCTGTATCGGGTATGACACTGATGACACTCATCGTGGCTTGTATCATCATGGCGGCTGTGGGTATGAAAGGCACAGGCGGTATGGTGGCAGCGTTAATTATGGGAGGCGTTGTTTGCACCGCCTTGTCCACTGCGGGTAGCTTCATCACCGATCTCAAAATTGGCTACTGGCTCGGATCAACACCTGCGAAACAGCAAACGTTCAAGTTCCTTGGCGTCTTGGTCAGCGCAGCCACAGTTGGTGGTGTGATTATGATTTTGAACAAGACCTATGGATTTGCTGACGAAAACACAATGGCAGCTCCGCAAGCCCGTGCTATGGCAGCCGTGATTGAGCCTTTGATGAACGATGGCTCAGCACCTTGGTTGCTCTACGGCATTGGTGCAGTAATTAGCATTCTCTTAACATGGCGTGGCATCAGTGCCTTGGCATTTGCCCTCGGTATGTTCATACCTCTGCAACTCAACCTGCCCCTCCTCGTAGGCGGTTTGATTAACTGGTATGTGGGTTCTCGTTCCAAGGACAGCACCATCAACAACGCCCGTATTGAGAAAGGCACGCTCTTGGCGAGCGGTTTCATCGCAGGCGGAGCATTGATGGGCGTTGTGAGCGCAGGTCTTCAGTTCGGAAGCATCAACCTTGTTATTCCTGAATGGGCAGAAAGCACTGGCGGACAAGTTCTCTCTCTCCTCGCCTACCTCCTCTTGATTGTCTACTTCGTTGGACATATTATGCGGAAGAAATAAAACAACTATTTTATTCCACCTCATAGCGAGGGACGCACTACTGATGCGTCCCTCGCTATTGTATTTTCTCCTCAAGCATGCACCTATGCTCAACATCAAGCAAAGTTCTTTTCTTTCTTGCCTTACAAACTTTCCTTCCTGTCCCAATATTTTTCACAAGAGGGCTGATATTTTCGTCTGAAGGCACATAGAAACTTTAGTTTCCACTGATAATTATATAGATATCAGTGGAAACTATATAATTATCAGTGCAAATTATATAATTATCAGTGATAACTAAAGT
>JBHAFO010000261.1:0-4300 GCA_041856145.1 Alloprevotella sp. | reverse complement strand
CTCTTTCTTCTTCTTCAAAGAGCGGTTGTTGTTCCAAACCACTAAGATGACAATACCGATAACGCCCACCATAGCGAAGATGCCACCAATGTGATTGAGCGTTGCAATAAGGAAACTAATCAAGAAGGCAGCACCTGCTGTGATGAACCAACCACCAACCACGGAGATAACGCCCGTGATGCGGTAAACAGCACTTTCACGTCCCCAAGCACGGTCGGCAAGCGAAGAACCCATTGCCACCATAAAGGCAACATAGGTTGTGGAGAGCGGAAGTTTGAGCGTTGTGCCTACGGCAATGAGTAAGCCTGCCAAAACCAAATTAACGGAAGCACGCACGAGGTCGAAGGCGACTCCTTGTCCCACTTCGGCATTCTCTGTATTGAAGCGACGACCAACCCAAGTCTTGAAGCCTGTAGGAATGATGCGGGTAACAAAGTTTGTAGCGTTAAGTGCGCCACGCACCGTTTGGCGTGCCAACTTTGAGGAGCTGAACACCTCGTCCGAATCGTCTTGGCGCGAAAGGTTGATGGAGGTTTCAACCACTTTATGGGCTTTCTTGGAAGTGAAGAGTGCAATCGTCATCACAATACCTGCTCCGATAAGATAGAAAGTTGGTCCTCCTGGGAGCTGTGATGGTCCATCCAGGACAGTCATATAATAACTACCTGCATCGCTTGCTCCGCTATTAACGAAGCTCACATAGGATTCCAGACCAGCCAAGGGTACACCGATAAAGTTTACCAAGTCGTTACCTGCAAATGCCATTGCCAAAGCGAATGTTCCGAAGATGACTACCACACGGAAGATATTGACCTTAAACAAATGGAGGATTTGCATCAACACGGTGAAGATCACAAAGGCTACGCCAACGATTTTCCATTGATTGTCGGTGATAAAGGATTGTTCAATGCCTAAATCACTCAAGAGGTGCGAGCCTTTAAGTCCATTGACCAAGAGGAAATAGAAGATCGAGGTAAGCCCTACACCGCCGTATAGTGCAACGGAGTAGCGCAAGTGTTTCTTGTATTCAAAGGTAAAGATGGTGCGGACAATCCACATGACCACAAATCCGAATACAAAGGCAATGGCTACAGAAAGGAAGATTGCCATGATCACTTGCAGGGCTTTCTCCGTGTGAATGAGCTGACCAAAAGTGTGTGCGCCGTCCCAAAGTTTTGAAATAGCCAAAGCTGTACTACCACCAAAGAGCCCGAAGACCATAGATACAGTGGTGGAAGTTGGAAGTCCGAGCGTGTTGAAGATGTCCATGATGATGATGTCCGTAGCGGACACAGCCAAGAAGACACAGACGACCTCCTCAAAAGTGTAGTAGCTCGGTTGCAAAATGCCATGGCGTGAGATGTCCATCATACCGCTACTCGTGGAAGCACCTATCAGAATACCAATGGCTGCAACTATCAGCACAGTTCTGAACTTTGCCACTTTTGCACCAACAGCTGGACCTAAGAAATTGACCGCATCATTTGCCACGCCGACCATCAAATCGAAGATGGCGAGCGAGAGCAAGAATGCCAGAATGACAAGGTAGATTTCATTCATAATTTTAGAGAGGAAAATTGTGTGTTATGGTTGATTTTATAATAGGCAACGTTAGTTGTTGAAATTCCACGAAATGCCAAAACGGAAAGTCATACCCGAGAGCGGATAATGCGCCACCAAGAAGGGATAGCCTGAGCCTTTGCTATAATTGAGGTGGGAAAGCATCACATAGAAACGTGTCTTCTTCAAGAGGAAATTAGCATAGAGATTTACTATGGGATAGTTGCCAATCTGCGTTTGCGTACTGCTCTCTTGCACGGCATATTGCCCGATGATTGGACTATAGGTCGGCGCATAGTATTTGGTAAAGAAGCGCACATCACTTCCAAATTCAGTGTTTAACACTTTGGCAATACGGAAGCGAATGAAAAGGTTCGAGTAGATGTTGAGTGCTGGCAAGGGAAGTACTTCTTTATTGGAACTCACTTGATAAGTCAGCTCCGTGTTCCAATGAAAAATGCCAAGGTCTAACTGCTTAGCAGCAGCAAGCGTCAGCACTTGTATATTACCGCTCTCTTGTGCTGTGTTCACACCATAGAGATACTTCCCCGTAGTGGTTGCTGTCTTCGTTTCTTGGAAATAGGTGTAGTTCTTGAGGTTTTCTACTGCAAGGGTTGCCTTATAACCGCGATAAGAAAGCGTACCGCCAATGCGAGAGCTGAAGATTTTGCTCAAAGCTGTATTATCCCACCAAGCATTGCGGGCATGGTAGTGACGATAATAGAAAGTTGGCTCTTGATTGCGGATATGTCCAAAGGCAAGGAGCTGGAGAGTGTCACGACGCAGAGGCAAATTGAAGTCGGCAGAGCCTTCTATATTGAACTCACCCCAATCGCTACCGCTGGTGCGTATTTCACCAAGTGCACGATAGTGGAAGAAATTGCCTTGTTCCTTTAAAAGCTGTGCCCCAAGACTTATATGGTTTTCGGTATATGCTTCCCATTGCTTACTGCTATTGGGCAGTTGGAAACGCTCGAGGTGATGGCGCGCGAAAAGGCGCAATCCCGACTTTACCCAACGGCTAAAGCCTTCGTGCACTTCGAGTGCGAAGGTGTTTTCTAAAGCTAAATAGCGAGTTTTATCATAGGCAGAGTCGCCAGAAAGATAAAAGTCTTTGAAATAATTGTCGTTGGCAAGATTGGAGATGAACTGTCGATCGCTTTGGTCGAAGCGCAAGGTATGCACCAAGCCTGCAACTGGTACAAATTCTGGACGTAAATACAGTTCTTCCTTGGAGGTGGAGGTTGTGTCCTTTGAAACTTGTGCACTGTCCTCAGGATTTGCTACTCCCAGCACGCCCTTGATGAGTTTGCTCCCACCTTCTTGCTGGGTGCGGTGACGCACAATGTTACCTTCACTGTCATAATAGCGACGGAAGCCAAACTTATAGCGTTGGGTAAAAAAGAGCGTATTGACATGCATCTTATTATAAGTCTTCGACAAATTGGTCGGGATATCGGAGCTTGCATAAGATGTAGAGTAATTCTCAGGGGCTGTAATATAGGTGTCATCTTCTATACCCCCATTCTCAGAGTTCTTAATACGATTGTTCGTATAGAGGGCGTGCATCTCGTACTTCTCGCCTAAATATGATCCGTAGAAAGTGAGATTAAACTGCGAGTTGGCTTGCGAGGCAAAAGCTCCTCTTCCATAGAGATAATCGACCTTAAATCCTATGCCCAAGCGTTTGTTTACGTTCGTAGCAAAGAGTGCACGAAAGCGGTCTTCGCCATTGGTGCGATTGCCAGCCGAATGGTAAGTTAGATTCGTAAATGGCGACTTCGTATTGGTAAAATAGAAATCTTTTACTGACGTGAGAAAATAGTCGTAAGGCTGAGCAAATATAAAACTTGTGTTGTTAAAGCTATTGGTGCGCTCAAAGAATAAACGACTCAATCGGGGCGAGCCTAAAGTTCCCGTGTTATTATAAGTTCCAGTCTTTCCAGTAGAAAAGGCTGAGTTCATGAACATATAGGCAAGCGTGTCAGGTGTTGCTTTTTGAATAACACCAAACCGCTCATCAATGCGCCAAACTGAATAACCAATGGGAACGCCTTCTTTCTCCGTGGAGTCAGCTTCCGTTCTCCAACCACCGCTACCACTTTCCTCCTCTGAAGGCAAAACCGTTTGTGCTCCCACTGAAAAGGGGAACAGACATAGGAGGAATAGAACTGTAATAACCTTGCTCATAGACTTGCAAATTTACGACATCAACCTCTTATATAACCAAAGGGCAAGGTGTTTTCTTATATACTATGCAGAGAAAAGTCAAAAAAGAAGGAGATTATAAGGGAGAGTGTCCCTCTTTTTGTATCTTTGCAAAATACAATTACTTGGCATAGAATATTTATGAATATTGCAGTTGTTCTCTCGGGTGGAGTTGGTAGTCGATTTGGAGCAACTATTCCCAAACAATATATAGAAGTGGGTGGAAAACCTATTTTTTTGTATTGTATAGAGACTTTCTTGGAAATGTCTTCCATTGATGCGCTGAATATTTGCGTGGCAGATGAATGGAAAGAGTTTGTTGAAGAGCATCTTTCTGCATTGACTATAGATAAGCCCATTTACTTTTCCCAACCTGGAGAAACACGCCAATATACGATATATAATGCGCTTCGTAGCATCAGAAAGAGAGGCGGAGAAGACGCAGATATTGTTATCATACACGATGCTGCTCGCCCTTTAGTTTCTACAGCATTGATACAAAGCTGTATAGATAACTGTGCTGGAGCAGATG
>JBHAFO010000260.1:0-6713 GCA_041856145.1 Alloprevotella sp. | reverse complement strand
TCCTGTTGTGAGTTACCGCCAATCGCCGTGGGGTCAAGGTGATTCATGGGAACTACGCTCCATTCTGTTTCTCTTCCTCGCCCTGTTTCTGTGCCCACCCAGCGACAGTCGGGTCCCATCACTGCGATGACGGCTTCTGGCTGTAACTGGCGAATGAGCTGATACCAGCGCACGAAATCATAGACCTGTTTCTTTCCATTCGCGCCCTCTCCGTTGGCACCGTCGAACCACACCTCGCTCACCTTGCCATATTGCGTGAGGAGTTCCGTGAGCTGATTGACAAAATAGTCGTTATAAGCCTCTGTCCCATAGAGCGGTGAGTGGCGATCCCAAGGCGACAAATAGACACCGAACGAAACGCCGTACTTCTGGCAAGCATCGCTCACCATCCGTACCACATCGCCCCGACCATCCATCCACGGCGACTTCCGAACGCTGTGTTCGGTATAGGCAGACGGCCATAGGCAGAAGCCGTCGTGATGCTTGCACGTGAGAATTATGCACTTGAAGCCAGCCTCACTAAGCTCACGCACCCATTGGTCGGCATCAATCTGTTTTGGAAAAAATAGCTTAGGATTTTCTTTGCCGTCGCCCCATTCGCGATTGGTAAAGGTGTTTATGCCGAAGTGGACAAAGGCAGTGAGTTCCTGCCGTTGCCATTCAAACTGTCGAGCCGAGGGCACAACATTAGCAGCCTTGCGCACGATGTCAGCAGGTGTATCTTGGGGCGAAATGGCAACGAAGTTACGCCCCTGCGCCCTCATAGTCTGCACAGGGAAAAGAGCTGTTGCAAATAATAGCAGAACGCCCAAAATTGGCTGAGAGATAAGCTGTTTTATCTTCAAGTCCCATAACGTCACAGGGCTAAGTCCTCCCAACCCCTCAGACGGTTGCAAAGATAGGCAATAGCCCTTGTTCTTCTTATAATTAACAGCTGTATCTACTTCAGATGCACCTGCTATCATTCTATAAGGAATGCCTGTCCTTTCTCGCATTCCTTTCAATCGATCTATTAACATCATGCTATTCATTATTATATATAGGATACATTTGGCAAAGCTCCCTCACGCCTTATCTCCGCTTCGAGCAGAGCCATAGCCCAAGGGCTGTGAATGCGCCATTAAGCATTAGGAGTTCGTAGCCCAGCTTATAGCCCCACCAAATGGGGGCGAAATAGTCGAGTAAGGCGCAAAGCAGAGGGGCAATAAGGGCGACAACAGGCACCGCAGGGTCGTAAACACGGCGTTTGGAGAGCTGTCCGAAGGCATAAAGCCCAAGCAAAGGACCATAAGTATAGGACGCCATTGTATAAATGGCGTTGATGACATTCGTACTATTGACCACCCGAAAGGCGAGAACGCAAGCAAGAAAGGCGATGGCTATCCCCACGTGCACCCAGCGACGCTGGCGCATCGCCTTTGTGGCAGAGATGGGGCGTTGTTCCATGCGCAACCAATCGACACAAACGCTGGTGGTCAAAGCAGTCATTGCCCCATCGGCAGCGGAGAAGGCTGCCGCGACAATGCCGATGGTAAAAGGAAGAATGATAGCTGTACCCAAAACACCCGAAGCCACCAAGCCTGGAAAAAGGGCATCGCCTGTGAAACCGAGTTGATGCGCCTCGGCAATATGCACGAGGAGGATACCAAGCCCGAGAAAGAGGGCATTGATGGGCAAGAAAGCCAAGCCATAGGCACACATATCCTTTTGCGCATCACGGAGGGTGCGGCAAGTGAGGTTTTTCTGCATCATATCTTGGTCAAGTCCTGTCATCACAATCACGATGAACACGCCACTCAAAAATTGTCGCCAAAAGTTGCGAGGCGAAGTCAACTCCCAGTCGAACACCTTGCTCATCGAACTATTCTTAATCAAATCCCAGCTCTCGCTCCAGCCAAGACTTGAAGCAACAATCGCCAACGTTCCGCCCAAGGCAATAAGGAGGCAGAGCGTTTGGAGGGCATCTGTGAGTTGCAAACTGCGCATCCCATCTCTATAGGTATAGCCCCAAATGAGCAGGATCACCGCTGTTGCTGTCAGCGGAAAGGGGATGCCGAGAGGCGTGGCAATGAACTGTTGCAACACCAAGCAAGCCAAATAAAGCCGAGCAGCCGCTCCCGTGAGTTTACTCACGAAGAAGAACAACGCCCCAGTGCGGTGCGACCACCGCCCAAAGCGTTCGCCCAAATAGGCATAGATACTCGTCAAACGCAGACGATAGTAGAGCGGTAAGAGCAAGAACGCCACGGCAAAATAGCCCACGATAAAGCCCATGCACATCTGCAAGTAGGTCATCTGCGTAGCGGTCACCCAGCCAGGAACACTGATAAAAGTAACCCCAGAGATGCTTCCTGCAATCATGCCGAAAGCCACAAGTTGCCACGACCCTTGTCGATTAGCTGAGAAAAACGAAGCGTTGTCGCCCCTCCCTCCGCTCCTGCGAGAGAGGAAAAGCAACAACGCGAAATAGCCCACCAAGGTGGATAACATCAATATGGTATTCATTACCTCTTTTACTTGCTAAGGACATACAGCGAGGTTCGGTCTGAGTGTCTGCAACAATGATTTTCAAATGAATAACCCTCGCTATTAACGGCAATCCTTACTGCGGACGCTCGATCTGAGCGTTCTTGTTGTCTTACCCAAACAAAGCCCTCAATGCCTCCTCCACTCGATTGACGGGAATGAGTTCTATATTCGGGTGGCGCAGGTCAAGCCCTTTGAGGTTGGACTCTGGAATAATCATCTGCGTAAAGCCCAATTTTTCTGCCTCTTGAATGCGCTGTGCCACACGGGTGACAGGACGAATTTCACCGCTCAAGCCCACTTCGCCAGCCATGCACGTGTGTTTCGCAGCTGGGGTGTCCACATTACTTGAGAGAATAGCGGCAATCACGCTCAAGTCGATGGCAGGGTCAGTGACCTTAATACCGCCTGCAATGTTGAGAAACACATCTTTCTGCGCCAACTTGAACCCCACACGCTTTTCCAAAACTGCGAGCAACATATTCAAACGACGCAGGTCAAAGCCTGTAGACGAGCGTTGGGGCGTACCGTAAGCCGCCGTAGATACCAGCGCCTGCGTTTCAATCAGGAAAGGGCGCACACCTTCAACCGCAGCAGCAATTGCCACACCGCTCATTTCTTCTGTGCCAGAGGTGAGCAGGAGTTCCGAGGGATTGTCCACAGGGCGCAAACCATCTGCACGCATCTCGTATATGCCCAATTCGGAAGTCGAACCGAAGCGATTTTTGATACTGCGGAGGAGACGATAAAAATAGTGGCGGTCGCCCTCAAATTGTAACACCGTATCTACGATATGCTCCAGCACCTTAGGACCAGCAATGTTGCCATCCTTTGTGATATGCCCCACCAGAATAACGGGCACGTTGCTCTCCTTGGCATATTTCAATATGGAAGCTGCACATTCTCGAATTTGGGTCACACTTCCTGGCGAGCTTTCAGCCGTTTCTGTTGCCATGGTTTGAATGGAATCGAAGACCACAAATTCGGGCTTTACCTCTCGGATTTGCTCAAAGATGCGCTCCAAGTTCGTGTCACAAAGCAACAAACATTCGCCAGAAGCCTGCACGTTCAAGCGATCGGCACGGAGTTTTATCTGTCGTTCGCTCTCCTCGCCACTGACATAGAGCAGTCGGCGATTTTCCAACCGCAACACCGTTTGCAAAAGGAGGGTACTCTTCCCTATCCCAGGCTCACCGCCCAAAAGAGTGACCGATCCAGGCACAAGTCCACCGCCCAAAACACGGTTCAGTTCCGCATCCTGCATATCAATACGTGGCTCTTCAGCCACATTAACCTCGGAGAGCGGAATGGGACGAGCCTGATGCGCATAATCGCCCAAGGCACGATTGGCACGTTCTTCAGCTGTGCTCTTGCCTTTGTCACTGCCAAGACGAATCTCTTTCATCGTGTTCCATTCTCCACACGAGGGGCATCGTCCCACCCACTTGGGCGTGTCGTAGCCACACTGACCGCAAACATAAGCTGTGCGTTGCTTTGCCATGCCTTATTCTATTGTACCAAGATTTTCTTTCATAATCACCAACTCCGCACGGATGGCACGCAAGCGCTCCACCACCTCGGAAGTTTGTTGCACACCTTCCTTGTTCTTTTTGAGAAGTTCACGGGCTGCCGCAATTTTCAAGCCCCGCCCTTTCACCAAACTATGGATCAGGCGCACGGTTTCTATGTCCGCAGTTGTATATTGGCGAATGCCACGTACTTTCTTGGGCGAAAGTTGCGAAAACTCCCGCTCCCAAAATCGCAAAGTGCTATCATTCTCGCCCACCATCTCAGCAACCTCGCCGATGGAGTAGTAGAGCTTCAAATTCTTATCCATATATTTAAGGAATACACGCCCCTCTATTTCTCCCTCAAAAGGAGATGGTTTTACAAGAACGTCGTTCAGAGAACCACCTCTCCGCACAAGGGGGAATGAGAAGAAGGCAGTTTCTCTCTTGCGAATTTACTCAAATCTTTTGGAAACCAAGGAAAAAGTTTGCCCCTTGCGTCACAAAACTTTTCTGCCTGCCCCAACATTTTAGACTGAAGGCATAGAAAAAGTTTAAATCGCACTGCGTTTTATACAAAACACAGTGCGAAACGAAAAATGTTAGCGCAGGAAGACAAAAATGTAGGCGCAGGCAGAGAAGTTTGTTTGCGCAGGAAAGGATTTTTTCTTGCTAAAAAATCTCTTCATGGGGCATCGCATTACATCTGTTTTGCTATCTTTGCAAAGCAAAACACCCTTTCCCTACCGTTCTATCAGTAGCAAAAATCCTATTCCCCTACTGTGGACAGAGAGAAAGGTATGTTGAAGACAATTCATAACCACCTATGTTACGCCTCATTATCTTTACCTTTTTCATTGCCGTAGGGCAAATTTTGTGCCCTCCCTCTTCTTTTGCCAACCAGCAAACGGACAATTCTCCGCCTGCCTATTCGTGGCGAGGCTGTATGATTGACGTGTCCCGTCACTTCTTCCCTATTTCTTTTCTCAAACGCCAAGTGGATGTGCTGTCCACTTATCGCATCAATCGCCTGCACCTGCATTTGACAGATGCTGCTGGCTGGCGGTTTGAAATGAAGGGTTATCCACAACTCACGCAACGTGCCGCTTGGCGCACGCAGAGCGATTGGGGACTTTGGTGGGAAGCTGGCGACAGACAATATGTTGATGAAGGCACGCCAGGGGCTTACGGTGGTTATTACACCGTTGAAGAATTGCAAGACCTCGTGGCTTATGCTTCCGAAAGGGGCATCACAGTGGTACCAGAAGTGGAGTTCCCTGGGCATAGTGAGGAGGTAACAGCCGTGTTACCACAGCTCAAATGTGAAGGAAACACTGGCGCACAGGGCGAAGTATGCCCTTCTGCACCTGCGACCTATCGGTTCATTGACGATGTGCTGACCGAAGTGGTACGCATCTTCCCCTCCGATTATATTCATATAGGTGGTGACGAAGCAGCCAAAGACCATTGGCGCAAATGTCCCCGCTGTCAGCAAATGGCGCAGGCGCTGGGACTCTCTTCAACCGACCTATTGCAGGATCACATTGTGCGCTATGCCATGCGCAAAGTGGTGGCACTTGGGCGTCGCCCAATTGGTTGGGACGATGCTTTGTGCGACAGTCTGCCCGAGGGCACGGCGATTATGATTTGGCGCAGTCCCGAAATGGCGCAAAAGGCATTGGACAAAGGTTACGATGTCATCTATTCGCCCCTGCAATACTGCTACCTCGATTATGTGCAAGACGCTCCGCAGACACAACCCTTATCGTTTGGTGGTTATCTGCCCTTAGACAGAGTTTGGGCGATGCAACCACCCAAAGGTGTGATGGGTGTGCAGGGGAATTTATGGACGGAGTTTATCGAAACGCCCGAGCATGCAGAGATGATGCTCTACCCTCGCATTATGGCGATTGCCGAGGTGGGCATAAAGGGAGAGGCTCGTGGCTCGTTCAAATCCTTTCGCAAGCGTGCCTTGAAGGAGGTGAAACGTTTACAAGACTTGGGCTACTCGCCTTTTGACCTCAAAAATGAAGCAGGACATCGCCCCGAATCATTGCACCGCATCAAACACAAAGCCCGTGGTGCAAAGGTCACATACAACAAGCCTTACTCCGAGACTTACACGGCTGGCGGTGCGTCCGCCTTGGTCGATGGTTTGCAAGGCGATTGGGTGCACACCGACGGGCGCTGGCAGGGCTTCATGACGGATAGCTGCTTGGACATCACCATCGACCTTGGGAGCGTAAAGACGGTGCGCTCTGTGAGCATGAGTTTTCTGCAATCGGAAGAGGCTTATATCTTCGAACCAAAAACCATCTCCTTCAGCACATCGGTCGATGGAAAGCATTTCACCCTGCTCTCCAAGCGTAAAATAACACGTACAGCACCGAAGGGCATCTATGTGCCACGTCAAAAATCATTTATCCACCCATTGAGCTGGGACAACTATGCCAAGAAAATGCGCTACATCCGTGTGCAGGGTAGTGCAACAGGCGTTGGACATTGGATTTTTGCCGATGAGCTTATCGTGCGATAACCCCTAAAAACTATTGATACACTTCACAACCTTATGAACAACAACCACCGCAATCCCATCACATGGGTGCCCAGTGTCTACTTCGCCATGGGCCTTCCTTTTGTGATGCTCAACATGGTCACAAGCCTTATGTACAAAGGCTT
>JBHAFO010000259.1:0-6720 GCA_041856145.1 Alloprevotella sp. | reverse complement strand
TTTTGCAACGCTTAGAGCGTGACAAAGGAGTGGAGACTGTAGTGGTCGTAGCAGAGCATTTAGAAGGCGATGATCCTTTTCAATTTGGCATTGACCTCTCCCGAAAGTACGGCATTGGTAGTAAGAAGTCGGATACAGGGCTTATTATTATTCTTTCACCAGGCGACAGAAGCTATTATATCCTCACAGGGCGAGGCTTGGAAGGAACACTTCCCGACGCCATCTGCAAGCGTGTGGAAAACCAAGTGATGCTGCCTCTCCTGAAAGAGAAGCGCTGGGGAGAGGCTATTTATGCCACGGTTTCAGCACTCGACAAAATTATTCGTGGCGATAGTACTGTGATAAAAGAAGCAGACGAAACCTCAGAAAATAGCGTGGGATTCGTACTCTTCATCATCTTCATTTTCGCCTCTTTCATCTTCTTAATAGCCTACTCAGCGCAACCTCGTTGCCCAAAGTGCAACAAGAAAAGTCTGAAGGCTTACGAACAAAAAACCGTTCGCACCGCTCATGGCATGCGCCTTATGGTCACTTACCGCTGTACGAACTGTGGACATATTGTTACGAAGCAACAAGATCCTCCATCAACGGGTAGTGGCAACCTTGCTACCGGCATTCTCCTTGGTGCGCTCCTTGGTGGAGGCGGTCGCAACAGTGGTGGCGGTTTCGGAGACGGAGGCTTCGGAGGTGGGAGCTTTGGCGGAGGCAGTTTCGGCGGTGGCGGTGCTGGCGGACGCTTCTAACAACACATAGAGTATTCAGTAAGATATATCACTATAATACATACAATTATGCAAGAGAATCAAGAGAATCAAGAGAATTTGAAGTGGATTATCCCAGTAGGAATTGTAGTCATTCTCCTTGGAATTGTAGTCATTCTCCTTGGAGTGGGCTTTTCTAAATACAATGGTTTCGTGGCCCAAGACGAGGCAGTGTCTACCTCTTGGAGCAATCTGCAAACACAGTATCAACGCCGCGCTGATTTGATTCCCAATTTGGTAAACACCGTAAAGGGCTACGCCAAGCACGAAAGCCAAACGTTGGAGAATGTCGTGGCTGCGCGTGCTAAAGCCACCCAAGTGACCGTAAATGCTGACGACCTCACACCCGAGAAGATGCAAGAAATTCAAAATGCGCAGGGCGAACTCTCACAAGCCCTCGGTAAATTGCTTGCTGTCACTGAGGCCTATCCAGATTTGAAAGCCAATCAAAACTTCCTTGAGCTACAAGCACAGTTGGAAGGTACAGAAAATCGCATCACTGTGAGCCGTGAGAATTACAACAAAGCGGTTGAGACTTACAACCTCTCTGTGCGCTCATTCCCCAACAACCTCTTTGCTGGCATCTTCGGCTTTGAAAAGAAAGCGAAGTTCGAGGCAACAGCTGGAGCACAGAACGCTCCCACAGTATCTTTCTAAACTTTTTAAGCATAAGCCGAGACGTTCCGACGCCTCGGCTTTGCCATATACTATAATGTCCAAGTTCAACGCACCAAATCCCTTATCACGATGAATCAAAGGTACATGCTCCGTGGCGTGAGTGCCATGAAAGAAGATGTGCACAATGCCATTAAGAATATCGACAAAGGCTTGTTTCCACAGGCTTTCTGCAAAATTATCCCTGACATCTTAGGCGGTGATCCTGAGTACTGCAACATTATGCACGCCGATGGTGCAGGAACGAAATCGAGCTTGGCTTATATGTACTGGAAGGAGACGGGCGACCTCTCTGTGTGGAAAGGCATTGCACAGGATGCGCTCATTATGAACATTGACGACCTCTTGTGCGTTGGAGCAGTGGACAATATCCTCGTGTCCTCCACCATTGGACGTAATAAAATGCTCATTCCTGGCGAAGTGATCTCTGCAATTATCAACGGTACGGACGAGCTTCTCGGACAACTGCGAGAAATGGGCATAGGTATCTATGGCACAGGTGGCGAGACTGCCGATGTGGGCGATTTGGTACGCACCATCATTGTGGACTCTACCGTCACTTGTCGCATGAAGCGCTCTGAGGTCATCGACAATGCGAACATTCGTCCAGGCGATGTTATTGTTGGGCTCTCTTCATCTGGACAAGCCACTTACGAGACGGCTTATAATGGTGGTATGGGTAGCAATGGATTGACTTCCGCCCGTCATGACATTTTCTGCAAGGCTTTGGCTGAGAAATATCCCGAGAGCTTTGACCAGAACGTACCCAACGAGCTTGTTTATAGTGGTAAGTATCATTTGACAGATAGCGTTGAAGGCTCACCCATCGACGCAGGTCGTTTGGTACTTTCGCCCACCCGCACCTATGCACCCGTGGTGCGTCGCCTTTTGAATAAGATGCGTTCGGACGTCCATGGTATGGTACATTGCACAGGAGGCACACAAACAAAAGTGTTGCACTTCGTGAGTGACAACTGCCGTGTGATCAAGGATAACCTCTTCCCTCTCCCTCCCCTTTTCCGTGCCATCAAGGAAGAAAGCGGTGCCGACTGGGAGGAAATGTACAAGGTGTTCAATATGGGACACCGCTTGGAAATATACGTTAGCCCCGAAGTAGCCGAAAAAGTTATCGCTATCAGCAAGAGCTTCAACATTGATGCCCAAATCATTGGCCGTGTTGAGGAAGGCAAAAAAAGCCTGACCATCAAGAGCGAGTTCGGAGAGTTTAATTATTGATATATGCAGGCATTTCGCACACTTACCACAATACTCTATGATGCTAATCCTTTGCAATTACAGAAAGTGCAAGGGAATGCAGACTGCATCATGATGGTTGTTTCTCGGGATTACTGTGCCACACCATCTCTCAAAGAGATACCAGAAATGCAAGAGCCTTGCATATACGTTTTGGCAAATGAAGGAGATAAGGTATATATTGGGCAGTCACGTTCTTTCTCTGACCGGGCCAAAGACCATTTAACCAAGAAAGATTGGTGGACCAAAGCCTTTGTCTTTGTTTCCGATGCAGGACGTTACGACAGTGCCAGCGTGGAGTATCTCGAATACCTCGCCATTAAGGAGGTGCAAGAGGTGAACCGCTACGATTGGTCGGAGAATAAGCAGTTGCCCAAGAATCCAACCTTGCGCAGTTATGAGCGTCCAAAGATGAACGAGGTTTTTCAAGAGATAAAATTCTTCTTACTCTACGCCCGTTGCTACCTTTTCCTGAAAGATGAAAAAGATGAGGCATCTATTAGTGCCACCACGCCATCTTCGCAGGAAGAAGAGAAGCCATACATCCCCCAATCACCCATTGAGGAATATGCCTTCAAAGACGAACCGTTTTTCCTTACAGCCCGAGGCTGTAAAGTTCAAGGCAGAGCCATCAGTAAAAAGCAATTTCTTATATTGAAAGGCTCAAGAATTGCACCTCATACAACACCTTCTTTCATTAGCTATGCACAAAGAGAGAAGATTTTGGCTTTCTGCAATAAGAAGAAAGGAGAGCAAGGAGAATATTACTTCCTCAATGAGAACTATCTCTGCACCTCGCCCAGCACTGCTGCTACGATCTGTGCTGGACATAGTCTAAATGGAAAAATTGAATGGAAAGATGCGAAGGGTAATCTCCTTAAGTCTTATTTAGAAGAATAACAAGTAGACAATATATATATAATGGCAGAACAAAATAGCCTATTAGATAAACTGGACACCTTGCATGCTCGCTTCGAAGAGGTGTCTACATTGATTACTGACCCGAATGTGATTGCTGATCAACAACGGTATGTGCGCCTGACCAAGGAGTACAAGGAACTCGAAGACCTTTTGAAAGTACGCGATGAATATGCAGGACTTTTGGAAAGTTTGGACGAGAGCAAGACCTTGCTGATGACAGAAGACGATGCAGAGCTCAAGGAGTTGGCACGTGAAGAAGTCAGCCGTTGCGAGGCACGCATCCCCGAGTTGGAAGAAACCATCAAGATGATGCTTGTACCTAAAGACCCCGAAGATGCGAAGAATGCTATCCTCGAGATCCGTGCAGGCACAGGCGGTGACGAGGCAGCCCTCTTTGCGGGCGACCTCTTCCGCATGTATGCCAAGTATGCACAGACAAAAGGTTGGAGGTTCGAAGTTTCAACAGAGAATGAAGGCACAGCAGGCGGTTTCAAGGAAATTGTCATTTCCGTAACTGGTGCAGATGTCTATGGCGTGTTGAAGTACGAAAGCGGTGTGCACCGTGTGCAACGTGTGCCTGCTACAGAAACTCAAGGTCGTGTGCACACTTCTGCTGCAACCGTAGCTGTACTCCCCGAAGCCGAGGCTTTCGATGTAGTTATCAATGAGGGCGAAATTAAGTGGGACACTTTCCGTTCCAGCGGTGCAGGTGGTCAGAACGTGAACAAGGTGGAGTCTGGTGTACGTCTGCGCTATAACTGGAAGAATCCCAACACAGGTGAAGTAGAGGAAATTCTTATTGAGTGTACCGAGACCCGCGACCAGCCAAAGAACAAAGAACGTGCTTTGGCACGCCTCCGTACTTTCATATATGACAAGGAGCATCAAAAATATGTGGACGACATTGCCTCTCGTCGCAAGAGCCTCGTTTCCACAGGCGACCGCTCGGCAAAAATCCGCACTTACAATTATCCACAAGGGCGCATCACTGACCATCGCATCAACTATACAATCTATAACCTCTCCGCCTTTATGGACGGTGATATACAAGAATGTATCGACAAACTCACCATCGCCGAGAATGCCGAACGCTTGAAAGAGGCTGAGTTGTAAGAGTTATTAAGGTAACCATACCTCTTTGAGGTTTTTACTTGCACTATAATGAAAACAGCACTAAGGAATTTCACAGCATCCTTCTCTTCGGAGAAGGTCTCCGAGACCTTGACCCGCTTTGCCCTGCCACTACTCCAAGTTGTGGCATTGAGCTTGTTGCTTTGTTTCTCTGTTGAAAAGACAGAGTACTGGAATGAAAGATGGTTTGTCGTCTCTGTTTATTACTTAGCCACAGGTGCAGTTCTTTCATTCGGATTGCAGTTGTGGCAAGAAACTGCTTCTTGGAGTAAAAAGGGGAAGTATATCTTATTCGCAGTACTTCAATTAGCTTGGTTAGTAAACAGCATCTGTCTTTTCCTAACCTCTACAGTTACAGTGCCTACACTGCTGGGAAATGCTTCACTCTGTATCTTCATTTGTATATGCACACTTTCCCTCCCTTTCAGTGAAGCCACAAATGACACCCCCTATTGGAACTTTGGTCTGCGCACCCTCACAACGTTCATTATTTCTTTCTTTATTGGGGCACTCCTCTATGGCGGACTATCCTTGATACTGGCGATGCTGAACATACTCTTTGATATCAGTATAGAAAGTAACCTATATGCGCACTTTGCCATTCTTGCTCTCTTGCTTTTCTCCGTATTCCTTTTCCTTGTACAGCAACCCAAGCCTTCGCAGATAGCGGATTATACCATACATTCGCTCTCTATTATCAACATCTTTGCACGCTACATTCTTGCTCCCCTGCTCTGCATCTACACGCTTATTCTATATGTATATGCTATAAGAATTCTAATCGCGTGGGAACTGCCCAATGGCTGGGTTTCTTATCCCATTAGTATTCTCTTCATCGGGAGTGTGCTGTTGGTTATCCTACTCTACCCAGTTCGACAAACCAAAGAGAATCGCTACAATGAGTGGTTATGTCGTTGGCTTCCTCTCATCATTTTGCCTCTGCTCGTTCTGATGAGCATAGGTATTGGGCGTCGTTTGAGCGACTATGGCATCACCATTGCTCGCCTCTACCTCTTGACCTTCAACCTATGGTGCTACGCTGTCGCTATCTATCTATTCATCACTCGTTCTCAGCGCATCAAGTGGCTATTCTTCTCCCTCTCATTTATTCTTGTTCTCGCCTCGATTGGCCCTTGGAGCTTTGCTAATATCACATATAATAAGTTGAAAGGAGAGGCATTGAGCATTATCCGCTCTGTTAGCCCTCAACCTAAACTTCCAATGGATAAATCAGAGCTAACAAACTTGCTCGCTAAACTATCCCCCAAGGAAAAGAATACTTTGCTGGAGAAGCTCTACTATATCTCCGACACTTATGAAGAGGGAGCGCTTAACGATATTGTCAAAGAGAATGTTTCGATATCCCACTTCTATTATAGTCAGGAAGATGATTTGCTCCGCGAGATTGTCTGGAGCTTTGGCAACAGCAATGAAGAGAAGCAGTTTATTCCTATCCCGCAGGATTTTAAGGAGTATATAGTAGTAAATAGCAACTACTGTTCGTCGGAAGCGCACGAAATACAGTCAGATACTATTAGCTTCAAACTTTCCTTCCAGCTCAAGGAGACTAAACAGGAAACTCAAGTTGAAGTTTTTCTTTCGCAGAAAACCATTGAAACGATGAGTGACAACGCTTCGTCTTTCCAGCCTATACTTGTTCGAACCAATAAGCCAAACTTGTATTTCTATCTCACGGAGATTGATCTTGTCAAGCGGTTAGAAGAAGAAAAGCCTAAGGAGATATATGGTACAATAGATGGTTTGCTATTGCGCAAGTAACATCGCTTTATAAAGATTGGGAGTAGGAAAACTTCTCCGATGAAGTACTACTTCCCTTTTTAATCACATATACTTTTCACAATGAACAAGCAAGAACTCATTTCCAATATCCAGCGCAAACAGTCGTTCCTTTGCGTGGGACTTGATCCCGACATTGACAAGATGCCTGCGCACTTGCAGGAGGCAGAAGACGGGATTT
>JBHAFO010000258.1:0-4048 GCA_041856145.1 Alloprevotella sp. | reverse complement strand
TTTTAGACTTCGCAACATTTCATTTGGATCTCGGGCTTTGATGTATTATCTTTGCAGTAGCAACAAGGGCGGAGCAGTCGAATTGACTACTCCGCCCTTATTGCTACTGCAAAGATAATACATCAAAGCCCGAAATCCAAATGAAATGTTGCGAAGTCTAAAAGACGAACATTTCAGCAAGGCAAGGCGTTTTATCATATTGCGCCTAAACAACTCACGCCAACTTCTCACTGAAAATCAGTAAATAAAATCAGAAAAAGAAGATAGCTTTTCTGTAAAATGTCTAAGTATTCTGTAGATAACAACAATGAATGGGATTACTGACCCGCCCCCTTTCCGTCAGCCAAGCCAAGTGGAGTAGAACAAGCTGTGCTTGGGCTATGCCGTGGCGGAGCTGAACTGCCAAAGAAGCAGGAGGAAGATGCACCACGTGCTGTTACAAACAACTTCCCCTCCTACCTTTCACAGGTAGGAGGGGAAGTTGGAAATGTGTATTAGTCCTTTGGGCGTTATTCGGCGATGAGTCCGAATTCTGCGCCAGAGGCATAGTCGTTGCCGTTCTGCTCGCTGAGAGCTGTGAAGCGGATGTAACGGGCCTTCACGGGCGACTTGAAGAGGATGCGCTGGGCTGCTGTGGTGCGCTTGAGTTCGCCACGGTCTATCTCTGTCCAAGTCTTGCCGTCAGTGCTTACGGAGATGGCATAGCCTTTCACCATACCGTTAGGTCCATCTTGGCGTGCTGTGTAAACAAAGCCCTTCATCGTCTTCATCTCCGAAGCATCGAAGGTCAGGATGTGAGGATACTTTGCCATCGTCACTCTGTAAGACGTATGCCAGATCGTGTTGGGATCGTCATCGAGGAGGCGTGAGGCTTCTTCGTCATACTCTTCGCTCGAAGCATTCACCACTACGAGGGGAACAATCTCTATCTTAGGGAATGTACGCGTAGCTGTGATGTCCTTACTATCCTTATACCATGCAGTGACCCTACCGCCTTGACGGAGATTGAAAGAGGCTGTGTAAGTCTGTGCCTTGCCACCATCGATGCTATACATCACGGTGCGCTCGGGTTGCAGGCTGCTGATTGTCACATCGCCCATCGCATTGCTCTGGAAGTTCAAAGGTGCATCGCCCGAAGTGCTTACGCGTGCTGCCTTGTCGAGGTTCGTATTCGCTGTGATGGGACGTATGATAAAGGCAAAATTATAAGAGGTGGCAAATGCACGATCTTCATTGGGCGGAGGCGCTTGTCCGCAACTTCTACCGCCAAGCCCTGTCACTTTTGCATCCAAATGGAGATGCGTGCCACTGCTCTTAGGCAACTGATAAGAATGAGGAGCGAGGTGCATTTCCTTTTGCGACCAAGGCAGAGCCGAAGCAGACATATCCGTACCAGCCACGAAGAGTGCGCCTTGACCTGCGGCATTGGTGAGGGCACACCAACGCACGTCTTCACGGTTGCCTTGTGCCATTGGCTTTGGCAACATAATGCCTGCCTTAGCCACAGGCGTCGTGTGGCGTTCGATGAATTGGCTACTCATACGGTCGTTGTAATTGTTGATCGGGCCACGACCATAGTAAGTAAACTGATTGAACGCCTCGGGGAGTTGCATTGAGAAGCCGATGCGTGGCAATACCAAGCGTGGCTTATTGCTCGAGAGAGCTGCCTGCACTTCGATCGAACCATCGGGATAGATCGTATAAACCTGCTCGGACGAAATCTTAAAGTCGTTCGGACCAAAAGGCTTGTCCGTGTGTTCTTTATAGCTATTCCTACCCGTTGTGCCACCAATGAGAGTTGCACCATTAGGCGCTTGGCTCTCCACGTTGAAGCGGATGGTCACAGTGCCATCCTTGCCCAAAGTCATCTTTGAGGCAGTGGCTTTGTGACGGAGGTTGTGCAAGCCGTTGGCAATCCAAGCTTCGCGCACCCAGTTGTCATTATCGACTGCGGCACGGAAAGCGTCCACCTTAGGTCCTTCGCCCTCGCGAATGATGGTCTGACCGTTGTATGTCAAAGAGGAGAGCGAACCCGTTGTCTTGTCGAAGCTCGCCTTGAAACCCTTGCCCTCGACATTGATGCGAGTGCCCAACTCTTGGGTTTGGATAACAGCTGATGTTTTGCTTTCAGCCAATTGCTGTGCAATAGGCGTGGCTTTCTCTGCCGCCTTCACAGGAAGCTGTTCTTCCATCTGCACATAGCCTGCCTTTGCCCAAGGCTGGTCGTTGCGGAGGAGGAACTGCACTTTCACGAAGTATTCGCTTTGTGCATCCAATTCTCCGAGTGGAAGCGTGAAAGTTTGGCGTTCACGAGGACCGAGGGTCAGACGTGTGCCAACAAGGTCGCGGGTTGGACCTTCTTGCGTACCATTGCGCCAGAGCGACCATACGATGCGATAATCCTTCAGACTCTCGAAATAATTCTTGTTGAAGATTTCGATTTGTCCTTTGCTCATATCAACAGCGGACACATCAGCATTCTGATAAACTTTCTTCACCTCATAGAATTGCGCCTTGGGCGTGAGGTCGGGACGCATTACACCATTCATACAGAACAGACCATCGTTAGGATAGTCGCCGAAGTCGCCACCATAGGCGAAATAGCGTTCGCCCGTATTCTTATCATAGTTATACATCGACTGATCTACCCAGTCCCAGATCGCGCCACCCATAATAAAGTTGGAACTTTCTACACCTTTCCAAATGTCGGCAAGCCCTCCACAGGCATTACCCATAGAGTGTGCGTATTCACTAATATGGAATGGATATACATTGTTGGTTTTACCAGAAGCGATCTCCCAAGTATCAACGATGGAGGGATACTGATTAGAACCCATATCCACGATCCAGTTGTTGCGCTCATACTGTACGGGACGATCATCACGCTCCTTGATGGCTTTGTAGGCGTGTTTGAAGTTGTCGCCAGGCCCAGCCTCGTTACCCAAGCTCCATATCACAACGGAAGCATGGTTAATGGCAGCATCAACCATCTCTACGTTACGAGCCACGTGAGCAGCACGGAACTTTTCAACATGGGAGAGTGATTCCTTACCATAGTAGTATTGGTGACTCTCGATGTTGGCTTCGTTCTCTACGTATAGTCCATACTTGTCACAGAGATAGAAGAAATAGGGGTCAAAGGGGTAGTGCGACATACGCACATGGTTGATATTGCCCTGCTTCATCAGCATCACTTCTTTCTCCATCTGTTCACGAGTCACAAAGTGACCTGTGGCAGGATTTGTCTCGTGACGATTGACGCCCTTCATCTTGATGGGCTTGCCGTTAAGATAGTAGTAACGACCTGCCAAACCGAACTCGTCTTGCGAGGCGGGGTGTCCTTGATTTCCACCTTGCGGAAGCCGACATTCGTAGAGAAGGTTTCTACGACATTGCCCTTTGCATCCTTGAGTTCGCCCACGAGGGTATAGCGATAAGGGGCTTCGGCACTCCATTTCTTAGCCAGCGCACCCACTTGCATGGTCACGGTGGCGTCTTTGGCGCTCTTGCCTGCAACAGTGGCAACGGGCACTGCCGCACTCACACCCGAAACGAGCTTGTTGCCCTCACCATAGAGGTCGTTCTCATAAAGGGCATAGGAAAGCGAATAGCCTTTCGCCTCCTTCTTCTCGAGGTTGCGTATCTCGGCTGTAATGTCCAGCGATGCGTTTGTCAGCGATGCGTCAAACTTGGGCAGAGCAATCAGGTGACGCACTTGTACCCGAGGCTTTGCCGTGAGAGAGACCGTGCGGAAAATGCCCGAGAGGCGGAACATGTCTTGGCTTTCAAGGAAAGAACCGTCCGAATTACGGTACACTTCAACCGCTACGACGTTTTCGCCTTTCACCAAATAGGGCGAGATATCGAACGACGCAAGGTTGCGAGAGTTCTTGGAGAAGCCGACATAACGGCCATTGATATAGAGATAGAAAAACGAGTCTACACCATCGAAGTTAATATACACTGCTCTACCTTTCCAGTCGGCAGGCACTGTGAATGTGCGACGGTAAGAACCCACTTCGTTACGGTGCTTGAACGTTGGCCAGTG
>JBHAFO010000257.1:0-3565 GCA_041856145.1 Alloprevotella sp. | reverse complement strand
GGCTGAAGCGCTCGCAACGCATCCGCTATCGCCTGGGCGCATCCTACACCGATTCTTATACCAAGGTCGATGGCGTTGATGGTCCAAGAAGTTATCAAGTGACGGCTGGCGTGGGACTGCCCATTATGAATATGCACAACAACCGTTCGGTGCTGAACCTCTCGGTGGGCTACGAACGTGTTGCCCCACGCTTCGCGGGACAAGTAGCAGAGAACTATTTCCGCCTTGGCATAGGTATTACTTTCAATGAAAACTGGTTCGCCAAGTGGAGAGTAGAGTAAAGAGAAATTTTATCCAACCATCAATTTTGGCGACAATGCTTTTGAGCATTGTCGCCTTGGTTGCATCTTGTGGCAAGGAGGCAACTCCGCAAAGCGAGAAGGTCGAGAATCGAGATTCTTTGCCCGTGCTCGTTTCGCACGGCGTGTCGAAATTGATTTCCGACTCGGGCGTGGTACGTTACAAGGTGATTGCTGAAGAGTGGCGGGTCTATGATAAAACCAATCCTCCTCGGCAGGAATTTATGCAAGGACTTATCTTGGAACGCTTCGATACCAAGTTCAAGGTAGACCTCTATGTGACTGCCGACACTGCGATTTGTTACAACAATAATCTCTGGGAACTTCGTGGCAGAGTCTTTGTGAAAAACTATGCCACAGCCACCACTTTCCGCACCGAGGAGCTGTTCTGGAACATGGCGGAGCATCGTTTTTATAACAACAAATATATGTATGTTCGCACGCCCGATAGAGAAATTGAGGGCGACTCCTTCTCTGCCAACGAACAGCTCACGAAGTACGATGTTAGGCAGAGCCGTGGATTTATGCCACGCCCCCACGAAAAGTCGTCTACTCCAGGCGTTGCGCCAACAGATAGTACCGCTTTGCGACAGTCGCAACAGCCCTCCACAACGCCTCCTCCTGTCCCTCGTCGCCCTTGAGGCGTATAAATATCATATAAAGATAGCCGAAAGCCCATTTGAAAAAAGCTTTCCGCCTTGGCTATCTATCTCAAATTATTTATCTTTGCTCTCGCTTATTTCAGAAAATAAATAATCAAATATAGAATGGCAGCATTACAAAGCATCCGCAAACGTGGTAAGCTCTTGATGGTAGTCTTGGGACTTGCCCTCTTCGCATTCATAGCGGAGACTGCGTTTCAATCAATCCAACACCTCATCGGTAGCGAGCGCACCGTGGTGGGTGAAGTTTATGGAAAGAAGTTGAAGCAAGAAGAGTATTTCAAATTGGTTGAGGATATGACCAACGCTGTGAAGTTGCAGAAGCAAATGCAAGGACAGGGCGGTGATCTCACTGAGGAGGAACTCGTTCAACTTCGCAACCAAGTGTGGGAAAACTACGTGAGTAACCAAATCTTGACCCACGAAGCAGAGAAGTTTGGTTTGATCGTGACCGAAGGCGAAATCTCTAAGGCACTGTCACAAGGCACTTCGCCCTCTCTCCAGTTCCTCGCAGGTCTTGGCTTCCGTAACGCACAGGGCGCTTTTGACGTGAAGGCACTCCAAGAGTTCCTGAAGACAAAAGACAAGATGATTGCTGAAGCGCAACAGCAAAACCCTGAATATGCTGAGCAGATGCAGAGCGTCTATAACCTCTGGCTCTTCCTCAAGGAACGTCTCCGCGACGAGTTGCTCCAGGCGAAGTACTACGCCCTCCTCGGAGGCTCATTCATCTCAAACCCTATCGCTGCGAAGGAAGCTTTCGACGATGCTAATACGCAGAGCGATGTGACCATTGCCGCTGTGCCTTATAGCACGGTCGATGATAAGGAAGTAAAGGTGTCAGAGTCTGAGCTAAAGGACGCCTACAAGGCAGACAAGGAACGTTTCCGCGTGCCCGTAGAAACCCGCGACTTGAAGTATATCGATGTTGCTGTAACCGCCAGCCCTGCCGACCGTGCCGCTTTGAACAAGGAAATGGACGAGGCTTACAAGGGTTTGCAAGGCAGCGCCGACAGTGTGGCAACAGCTGTAACTCGTGGACGTAGCACAGTGCCTTATGTCAATATGGCAATGTCTAAAACCGCCTTTGCGGCAGCTCCCGAGGTGCAGAACTTGCTCGACTCAATGGCAGTTGGCGCAGTGCGTGCTCCTTTCTATAACGCACAGTCCAACACGCTCACAACTTTCAAGCTCATCGCAAAGACCTCTGCCCCCGACTCAGTTCTCTATCGCTTCATCGCGGCATTGCCCGATGCTAAGGTGACATCACAACAGCGTGCGGACAGCATTTTGACTGCTATCAATGGTGGTGCAAAGTTCAAGGATGTTGCGAAGAAATACAACCAAACGGGCGACAGCCTCTGGCTCACAGCTGCGCAGTTTGAAAGCACTGCACTCCCAGCCACAATGATTCCTCTTTTCTCTAAGCTCACCTCTTTGGAAGCTGGTCAGCGTGCCGTGCTCGACAACAATGGTACGAAGATTGTCGTGGAGATAATGAACCGCAAGGCTTTCACTCCTAAGTACAATGTGGCGATCGTTCGCCGTGCTGTCGATTTCAGCCAGAAGACTTACGCTGGAGAGTTGGCAAAGCTCAACAAGTTCTTGGGCGAGAATAAAACTGTGGCTGACATTGAAAAGAACGCAGGTAAGAATGGCTATATGGTGCGCAGTCTCGATGCTCTTGAGTCTACAAGCGGTTTAGGCTTCGCCAATAGCATTGGTGGTGAGAATGCTAAGGCGGCAATCCGCTGGGCGTTCGACGAGGCAGACGAGAACGAGGTGTCACGCCTCTTTGAGTGCGGTCGTCAGAATGACCATCTTCTCGTCTTGGCAGTGACCAAGGTAAACGAAAAGGGCTACCTTCCTTTGGAGAATGCTCAAGTGAAAGCCTTTGTTGAAGCCCGTGTAAAGCGTGAGAAGAAGGCTGCAATTTTGGCAGAACGCCTCAAAGGTGCTAAAACACTTGCTCAAGCCAAGGCACAGAAGGGTGCAATCTCTGAAGACGTGGCAGGTGTTACTTTCGCTGGTAACGTGCAAGTGGCAGCTCTTGGCATCCCCGAAGCCAGCTTGAACGGTGCAATCGCTCGCACCAACGCTGGTAAGACCACAGGCTGGGTACCTGGCGCAATGGCTTACTACTTCGTACAAGTGAACAAGCGCAATGCAGGTGCTCAGAAGTTCGACCAAAAGGCGATGGAGTCACAAGTAGCCCAAATGGGTATGAGCTTCGTGATCAGCCAAAACTTCTATGGTCAGCAAGACTTCCTCCGCGATGCTCTTATGAGCAAGTATGCCGAAGTTCAAGACTTCCGCTATCGCTTCTAAGCCATCAGCAACCAACAACAAGCGTCCTCGCTAAATCAGTACGATTTAGCGAGGACGCTTCATTTTGTGTTATCTCTCTGTATTGGTTTAGAAAGGGTGCAGCTATGCTCCGATGCTCTTTTGGGAACGGACTTTGCAGCCACTGATGATTTGACCACCATATACTGCCTTGATAAAATAGTCATAAGTCTTACTTTGCATTCACGAAAAAAGTATTATCTTTGCATCGTAAAAATAGTAAGGATGAAGCAGGATAATCAACTTTTATCTATGTTT
>JBHAFO010000256.1:0-3147 GCA_041856145.1 Alloprevotella sp. | reverse complement strand
GAAGGTTACAAGGCCGTAGTTTGTATAGTAGCGTGTCATTCGGCCAAATCCCCGTTTTGTGATAAAACAAGGTGGCAATAGAGGCTCGCCGAGTAACCAGTTCTCTATAGTTCCGGGTGTTTATCAGCTCTCTTTCCTTTTCATACAGATGACGGAGCATACGCAATTCTCTTTTGCCAAGTCTGTCAGCAAAAAGAGGAAGCAGAGCTCTGTAGTTTTGAATAAGCCCTTTGACTTCATCCACCGTGTACAAATACCCCTCGGTATGCGTTTTGCGTAGAGTGCTGTCGGGCATCCAGATAGTCTCATAATAAGTGTCAGACGAGGCATTGCGGTCTATATCCGCAATCGAATCTTTCTGCCCTGCTCGTTCATAAAGTTGCACAAGGGGATACGAGAGCTCACTACGAAGCACGCCCAACTTCTTCTCATAACGCACGAGGCTTTTCAGCAGTAAATCATTGCGAAGCTCAATATGCCGGGCGAGGGTGTCAATAACAGTTTCTAAAGCGACATTAGACAGCTGTTTCCCGGCCGCAGGAAAAGCAATTCCTCCTATTGTCAAGCTGTTGTGAGGAACATCTAAGAGGTAGATACTAGCCTCGCGGCTATAGTCAGAGAAGATAGAAGACTTGACTATAGTCGGGTCAACGATGTAGTTGGAGAGATAATCATTGCTTTGGTTGATATATTGGGCAAGCAACTCTTTCCCTTGTAAGAGAAAATCTTGATGGGACTCGCCTGCCCCATTGTCCGGTTGCAAAATAACAAGGCCGGCACTTCTCTCTGCCAGGCTATTGAGTAGCGAAGTGGAAAGGGACAATTCTTGGGTTGAACCCAGTAGCAAGAAAAGGTTAGCTTCAAAAATGTCCGGCTCGGTTCTTTGCACAAAATGCCGGAGTGCGACCGAAAGCCCCTGCCCCGTTTCTGACTTTGCTTTTGTTTCATTGAGCAAAAAATCCAGCCAAGTGGCAAAGTTTTCTGTCGATTCGAGATACCTATTCCCCTGTTCAGAAATAACGGTAGCAGAATAGGTATAACTTTTGTTTGGCTTAGTCTTCAAGGCAATGCTCTGAAAAGAGTTAATCAGCCGTTTTACCTCCGACCTTTCCTGTTCAAAATAAAGCAGATGGATGTTGATACGCTTTTGTCCGCGAGCCATCTGCTTAATGATACGAATCGGAATCTCGCCACCTTTTACATTTATGAGCTTATTCTTGCCGTGATCCCAAACGGAGAAAGGAATATTGATAGCCCAATCCTTGCTATCGAGTGAGTCATTACCGGATTGATGCCTTTGAGCTTGGGCAAACAGTAACTGAGACTGTAAATCTTGGAAGCGGAAAGAGATGCTGTCTTGCACATCGGAATCGCTCCTTTGTTTCAAAAGTTCTCCCTTCACTAAGGAGTTATCCGTATGACCTTTTTCTTTAAAACAGTGATTTTGTCCAACATAGGCAACCATATCAGAGGGAATCCAGCCTAAGATTTGCTTGGTTTCAGCATTTATGCTTGGTTTGTCCGAAACGAGAGCTGCCTGCCCCGTCTCATCGTATTTATAGACATAAGCAAAACCACCCATAATAAGTTTTTGAGGTAATTTTTCTTTCAGATAAGGGTCTGTATAAATTGACAGCGAATCTTCTTTAAGATGTCGATGCAAGTCATATAGACGCTTTGTGTTAGTTACTCCTATTTGAAAACGACGAGGAAGATGGTTTTCTGACGACACAAAGGCGTGGTTGTAAAGAAGAAGCTTATTCTTGGGAATCCAGCCTACGTACTCAACACTGCCGGCTTCCTTAAAATGCCGATGCCGACTGTGTAGAAACCCGAACAACCCTTTGGGCTTGCCTATGTTTTTGGGATTAGCAACAACAAGCTCATAGTGTCCATTTTCTTCTCCTATGATATAATAAGCTGTACCCAGTTTCTGAACTTCTGTCATTTTCTGAGCGTAAGGAGAGGTAAAGGCCGGATTATTCGCTCGATCAGAGTAAACAATGCGGAGCTCTTTGCTTTTTCGCAAGCGAGGGCTTATGAAAGCGTCTGGGGCAAAATTGTAGCTATGACGCTCCGATGTTTTTATGCCTCGATAGGTGGGTACTTGTGCCCACACTGCCTGTGTAAACAGCAAGCAAAGAAAAAAGGACAGATAAAATATATTTTTTCTCATTGTTCTGCTAAACTTTGGGTAACCTGAATGGTGCTTACGCAATGAAGATTGTCTATGGCGACTTCTTTGATTTGCACTTTTCGTCGAGGATTGCTTTCCAGAAAGTGTAAGCCTTGGCAGTAACCGAGAAAGTCGTTGTATTTTTCTCCATTAACCACCACTGCAACTTCATTAGCCGGAATGCAGAAGTAAGTTTTGCGAATGTAATTGACTTGCTCTTTGTAACGCCCCTTGTCCCGAGCTGAAGTGTTGGCTATAATTTGCAATCTGCGTTTAATATCTTCCTGAGCCATCCCCAAGGAGTCCACTGCAACAATTTCTTCAACCTTTTCAAAGCGAGGCAATATTTTGATGGTGTGTTCTATGGGGTACTTCGTGGTGTTTGTCTGCAAACGAACGATATATGTGCCCGGACGTTCATACACGTAAATAACTTGTTGGTCATAAGCATCTACCGTGCCCGTTTCACCAAACTCCCACAACCAAGTGTCAATACCGGGTCCGGAAGCTGAAAAAGTTAATTCTTCGTCTTGATACCCTTCTGCAAGTCCTATAATCTTGGGGACGGAGTCAATGGCAGCCACTTCCCCGCCTGCAACTATTTGAATATATTGGCTAGATATTAGCTTTCCGTTTGCTCGCAGGGTAACTAAATATTTTCCCGCTTTCTGATAGCTGTATTTAGCCGAGGGGTTCCCTTTCAGGGAGTCTCCATTTCCCATCTGCCAGAGCAAATCGTATGACTTGGCTTGTTCCGAATTGGTGATGGCAAATTCCAATTTCTCCCCAACTTCGTAGTGGAAATTGTGATTACTATCGAAAATCGAAAAGTCGTGATTAGCCTCTGTACTTCGAGGAGGTAACCAGAGAGCAAAAACACCGCCGTTAACACAATGAAAACGAGGATGATTGATACAAATTTTTGACGTTCTGTCATAAGCCTTACAGATTAGCTTTGCATTCTTCGAGAT
>JBHAFO010000255.1:0-5314 GCA_041856145.1 Alloprevotella sp. | reverse complement strand
CTCATTGAGGCTGAACTTGAAGCTCAAAAGCAAGAGATTATCTCTAAGCTCCAGAAAGGTCAAGTTCTCGAAGGTACAGTTAAGAACATCACTTCTTATGGTGTCTTCATCGACCTCGGTGGCGTAGATGGTCTTGTACACATCACAGACCTCTCTTGGAGCCGTGTGAGCGATCCACGTGAAGTAGTTGAGCTCGACCAAAAGCTCAATGTTGTTATTCTCGACTTCGATGAAGAGAAGAAGCGCATCGCCCTCGGTCTGAAGCAACTCACTCCTCATCCATGGGATGCTCTCGATGAGAACCTCAAGGTGGGCGATAAGGTGACAGGTAAGGTTGTTGTGATGGCTGATTACGGTGCATTCGTAGAAATCGCTCCTGGCGTTGAAGGTCTTGTTCACGTGAGCGAAATGAGCTGGAGCCAACACCTCCGCTCTGCTCAGGACTTCCTCAAGGTTGGTGCAGAAATCGAAACTGTTATCCTCACTCTCGACCGCACAGAGCGTAAGATGTCTCTTGGCATCAAGCAACTCAAGGAAGATCCTTGGAAGAACATCGAAACTAAGTATCCCGTTGGTAGCAAGCACACTGCAAAGGTGCGCAACTTTACTAACTTCGGTATCTTCGTAGAACTCGAAGAAGGCGTAGATGGTCTTGTACACATTTCAGACCTCTCTTGGACTAAGAAGGTGAAGCACCCATCAGAGTTCACTCAAGTAGGTGCACCTCTCGAAGTAATGGTTCTTGAAATCGACACAGATAACCGTCGTTTGAGCCTCGGTCACAAGCAACTCGAAAGCAATCCTTGGGATGAGTTCGAAGGTTTGTTCGCTGAAGGCACAGTACACGAAGGTACTATCATTGAAGTTCTCGACAAGGGTGCAGTTGTTCAGCTCGAACAAGGCGTTGAAGGTTTCGCAACTCCTAAACACCTCGTGAAGGAAGATGGTAGCAAGGCTCAGTTGAACGAGAAGCTCACTTTCAAGGTGATCGAGTTCAACAAGGACAGCAAGCGTGTGATCCTTTCACACAGCCGTACTTTCGAAGATCCAGCTCGTGAGACAGCCCGTGCTGAAAAGCGTGAGCGTCGTCCAGCTCCTCGCAAGGAAGCCGCTCCAGCTGCAATCCAAAACCAAGCTGCCGCTCAAACGCTCGGCGATCTCGATGCGTTGGCAAGCTTGAAGGCACAGCTCGAGAAGGGTAACTAATCTACCCATTAACTAAGTTATATGAGGGTACGAGATGTAATATCTCGTACCCTCATATTTAGTAGACTATAGAGATGGCGATAGTTACTTGTTTATCAGAGCGAGGAGCTTGCTCAAGGGAAGAAATACAAGGAAAGAGCTACTTTTTCAGCCAAGTGATAGAGGTAAATAGAAAGAGATATTGTACTTTTGCTTGTAAAATAAAGAATAAGTTTCTCTATGTCGAAGAAAAAACTGCGTTTCATCATCAACCCTATATCTGGCACAGGTAAGAAGGGGAGCATTGTTCGAAGCATCCATCAGCTGATCAACAAGGAAACATTCGACTATGAGATTATATATACCGAAGCTGCTGGTCATGGCTTAGAGCTGGCAAAAGAGGCTGTAGAGAAAGGCTATTATGGCGTAGTGGCTGTGGGTGGCGATGGTACAGTGAACGAGATTGCGAGAGCTGTGGCACATAGTGAAACGGCTTTAGGCATAATCCCTTGTGGATCGGGTAATGGCTTGGCACGTCATTTGCGCATCCCTCTTCAGGCAGAGCGCGCTATTCGGATGCTCAATAAAGGTGTTGTTTACGAGTTAGACTATGGAATATGTGACAACATCCCTTTCTTTTGCACTTGTGGTATGGGCTTCGATGCTTTCATCAGCGAGAAGTTTTCGCATTGTTCCAAACGAGGACCTCTCACTTATATGGAGCATATCCTCAAGTCGGGACTAACGTATAAGCCTGACCTCTATACGATCACAAATGAAGATGGAAGTATTCATAGTGAAGCTTTCTTAATAACCTGCGCCAATGCTTCGCAATATGGTAACGATGTGTTCATCGCTCCCAAGGCATCGATGCAAGATGGGCAAATGGATATCATTATGATGGAACCTTTCAATGCAATAGATGCTCCGCAGATTGTGATGCAGCTCTTGAATAAAAATATAGAGAACAATGATCATGTGCGGAAGTATCATGCCAAATCGGTTCATATTACTCGCAAGAATGAAGGGCCTTTCCACTGTGATGGAGAGCCACACTGGGGAGGAACGGAGTTGGATATTGTCATTGTTCCCAAAGGCTTCCGTGCCATCGCCAATCCCCGTCATTTCGAAAAGAAATCTTCTCCTTTCCTCTTTTCTCCAGCAGAATGGGTAGAGGAATTAACTGAACTTCAGACAAACTTTCTAAAGCTCAATAAGCAATTAGGAAAGACCTTAGCCTCTTCGCTTTCGCCTTCAATAATTTTGAAGGGTTTGAAGGGTTTGAAGGGAGAAAAGACGAATGAACAATCCTAACAATAAAGGGTCGCTACTCCTCAACGGAGTAGCGACCCTTTATATAAGTACTTTTGAGAAAAGCCTTACAAGTCATCTTCCAAAGCTGTACTCTTAGCGTAAGCTGTACTCTTAGCTTCAAAGAAATCAGTCTTTACCATATTAGCATTAGAGTATTGCGACACCCAATTCATTGCCTCAGGTTCACGCTGGTTATGCTCATAGAGCGGATCAAAACCAAGACTTGTCCAGCGGAGATTGCCAAGGTAGTGAATATAATCATGAATCATTTGAGAGTTCAGTCCAGGAATATCATCGCCAATCACATACTGCCCCCAAGCCACTTCTTGGCGGACACCTTCACGCATCATGTCCTCATAGACTTTAACACGCTCGGGCGTAAAGAGTTCGGGTTGCTCCTTCTTTAGCTCAATGATGATATTGCGGAAAAGCCAGAGATGCGTGTTCTCGTCGCGGTTGATATAGCGAATCTCTTGTGCAGAGCCTGGCATTTTACCATTGCGTGCCAAATTGTAGAAGAACATGAAGCCACTATAGAAATAGATGCCCTCAAGAATGAAGTTGGCAATACAGGTCTTCATCAGTGTAAAGCCATCTTGACTCTCCTGAAACTCATTGTAGCAATTCCCGATAAAGGTATTGCGATCAAGGAGATGCTTGTCCGTTTTCCAAAGATAGAGGATCTCGTTGCGTTGCTCGGGGCTACAAATGGTGTCGAGCATATAGCTGTAGCTCTGACTGTGCACACACTCTTGGAAAGTTTGGATGTGCAGACAAAGATTGACCTCATTGGCAGTAATATACTCTGCAACATTGGGTAGATTCGTGCTTTGTATAGAGTCGAGGAACACCAAGAAGCTCAAAATCTTATCGTAGGCCTTGCGTTCTGCTGGCTCAAGGAGAACATAATCCTTGGTATCTTGTGTGAGGTTGATCTCTTCGGGAATCCAGAAGTTGTTCATCGCCTGGCGATACCAATCGCTCACCCACTTGTATCGCATATTATTAAAGTCGTTCAAGTTGGTAGTGTTGCCACCAATCATGCGACGAGCAATAATATCCGTGTCACCATTAGGATTAAAGAGGGCGTTTCTTTTGAGTTTAATTGCGGACATATCTATATGAATATCTAAGTTAGAAATTAAGAGGCACAGCTTTCACATTCTTCAACCTCCAACGATTTGGAACGCACATAGTAAATCGTCTTTACGCCTTGCTCCCACGCCAAGAGATAGAGCGAGAGGATTTGACGCATGGTGTAATCGTTTGTGATGTAGAGGTTCATACTTTGAGCTTGGTCAATATGACGCTGGCGAATGCCCGATGCTCGGATGCTCCACGATTGGTCGAGCAAGTAAGCTCCTTTGTATATCCAGAAAGTTTTGTCAGAGAGTGCAGGGGCTACACGAGGCAACATTGCTCCTTTCTTCTCCTCCAAGAAGAAGCGTTGCATTACTGGGTCTACACCAGCTGTTGTGCCTGCGATGATACCTGTACTACTTGTTGGAGCAATTGCCAAAAGATAGGCGTTCCGCATACCTTGGGCTTGCACCGTCTTTGCCAACGTTTGCCACTTCTCGGAAGTGTAATTACGCTTTGCGAAGTAAGCACCGCTCTGCCAGTCGCTTCCCTCAAAGTAAGCGTAGCTACCTTTCTCCTTCGCCAAGTCAGTGCTAGCTTTCACAGCCGCATAGTTGATACGTTCAAACACCTCATCAGCAAACTTCAAATGCTCTTCGCTCTCCCACTTAATGCCACGAATAGCCAAGGCGTGGTGGTAGCCACTTACACCAAGTCCAATACTGCGATAGCGTTGGTTCGTGATCTCGGCAAAGGGCAGGGGATAGAAGTTGAGCGAAATCACATTGTCCAATGCACGCACCACTGTACCAACAATTTGATTCATACGCTCATCGTCTTCCAAAGGCAGGTGGCCGAGCGAAAGACTTGCCAAGTTGCAGACCACGAAGTCGCCAGGACGCACTTTGCTCACCACAACAGTGTCGCCTTCTTCGGTTTGAATTTCGTTGGAAATGGTTTCAATTTCCGACATGTTCTGCGCAATCTCGGTGCAGAGATTGGAGCAGTAAATAATACCTTTATGGGAGTTGGGATTGGCATTATTGACCAAGTCACGGTTGAAGGTGAAAGGCGTTCCTGTCTCAATGGCTGAGCGCAATACCAAGCGCACCACGTCCTTGATAGTCAAAGTGCGACGAGGCACACGAAGGTCATTCACACAGTCTAAATAACGCTTTTCCCATTCTTCGCCATAGTAGTCCTCAAGGCAATAGCCCTTAATGGTCATAATCTCATTGGGGCAGAACAAATGCCAAGACTGGTTCATATCTTCCTTAGCCATGCGCCAGAAAAGATCGGGGTAACAAACACCAGGGAAAATATCGTGGGCTTTCATGCGGTCGTCTCCGTTGTTCGTGCGCAGTTGCAAGAACTCGGGAAGATCCTTGTGCCAAACATCGAGATAAACGGCTGCTGCTCCTTGTCGCATTCCTAATTGATCTACAGCAACTGCCGTGTCATTCACGAGCTTCATCCAGCGGATAACACCGCCTGCCACTCCTTTGAAACCACGAATGTTGCCACCAGCAGCACGCACTTTACCAAAATAAAGTCCCATGCCACCGCCAAATTTACTAACCATCGCAAAGTTGTCGATACTGCGATAGATACCTTCCAAGTTATCGGGCACAGTGTCGATGAAACAACTCGAAAGTTGATGATAGGGCTTGCGAGCATTAGACAGCGTGGGGGTTGCCATTGTCACCTCCAGACGGCTTAGCATATCATAGAAGCG
>JBHAFO010000254.1:0-5718 GCA_041856145.1 Alloprevotella sp. | reverse complement strand
TCAAAGACTAAAGACCTCAGAGAGATTCTTCCTAAGCGTAGGAGAATTCTCTGAGGTCTAAATATAAAGAGTTAAGCCTTAGAAGCTACTTCCAACGGAATAAGCTGCACGGCCACTTGAGATGAGGTTGCTGGTATTAGTAGCAAGTGAGCCACTGATACCAAGACCGTTCCAAGTTGTGCCTGTATAAGACGTACTGGAGCGGAGATAAAATAACAAATCCTGTCTGTTTGCAAAGATAAGCAATATATTTAGATAAATTTTCTCTGTTCTAATAATAAATATAGGCAGAAACTTTTTGTTCCTGCCCATATAAATCATACATCTACAGTTTTTGTAGCAACAGCTTACTTATCTATCTAACAGTGTACTTACCCTGCGTAATTTGCGAGATGGTCAGAGGGCGATACACCATTTGATACCACTGCGGTTCTTCCTCATAGAAGAAGCCAATGCGCCCATCCTTTTGCAATGTCATCGTAGAGTAAGCACTGCCCAAGTAGGACACTTGATAACTGCCTTCCCAATTTTCTGCAAAGTGCATCGGCGTGTCGTAATCGGAGGGAGCGTCCAATTCTTTCCAGTAGATCGTAACGTTGGAGCGCTTAGGGCCTGCAGGAATACTTTGCAGTGCTAAAGTTGTTTTGCGCCCAGTATTTGTACGCACGGGTAATATCATAATTTCACCATTGCAAGGTGTCCCACTATTGCTAATACCACCTTTAGCTTGGCGACTGTCCACAACTTCGCCCCAGCTCCCTGCAGCAGTTTTGCGGTCGGTATAACGGAAAATGTTAAAGTAGCGTCCGCCATCTTTGCGACTGCTCAATACCACGCTACCATCGGGCAATTCCTCACACTTAGGCTCGTCGCCCTTGGGAGCACAAGAGATTGTCGCATCGCCGAGCGATTTCCAATTACGACCGAAGTCGTCGCTATAGATCACAAAGTTGCCCTTATGGGTACAGAGGGCTGCATAAAGACGATAGTACTTCCCTACCTTCACTTGTCGCGATTGGCAGATGCGTCCAGACCCCATGAACATTCCCCCGTTACGACTACCAAAAATAGTGTCGTTCACCTGCTTAGTAATATCCTTGGGAGTGCCCCAAATCCATTGCTTCTTTTTCTTGTCGTAAGTGGCGTGTGTCACAAGCATTGGTTGAGGATTTTGTGAAGTTGCATTCCAATAAGTCACATTACCTGCCACGCAGACCAATGCCAGTTCATTACGATTGGCATCAGCCACTAAACATGCATCGCCGTACCCAGTGCTTAGTCCTTCGCCCGTGCCTTGCAACACCGTTGTTACAGGACTCCACGTCCGTCCATTATCACTCGAAGTACGCATCAGAATATCCACGCGTCCAAAACCGATGTCGTTGCCACAAGGACGGTAGTCGCTCAAGGCAATGATGTCGCCATTTTTTGCCGTAGCAATAGCAGGAATGCGATAAGGGTGTCCAGTGGAATCGCCCGTTGAAAAAAGAGTTGTTTGTGCAAAAGCTGTTGCTATGCTGGCAAAGAAAGCCACAGCGAGAATGCTTCTTTTCATATTTGAGTTTTTAGTTTGTGATAGTAAAAACCATTGCTTGGAGCAAATGTTTTCGGAGTAAATGACTTTGTCTACCCACAAAAATACAACAAATCTCGGGTAAAAGGTATATCTTCCGACAAATCAATCACTTTCTCTTGGTTTAGACAACACCTTAAAATCTCTTTTAAGAACTGATAATAAATAAATTACGATCATTACACCTTAGCGTAGGAACTTTACGGGCTACAGTTGCTCTATTTTCTATAAAGTTTAACTTTTACACTTAGCAAAGAAATTCAGATTGCGCCTATTGAGTTTCTTTTAAGCCTTCAAGTTTTTCCTCCAAGCCTCCGAGTTTTTTCTTCATGCGCTTACAAAAGTTCCGCCACGTGCATAAAAAATGGTTTTATAAGCTATCAAAAAGGGTGGAACTGCCTATTCCCAGCTGCTCCACCCCATCTTGCTATTGCAAAGATAGCACATCAAATCGCAAAATCCAAATGATGTGTTAAATACTTCAACATCCAAACACGCTTCTATGCTCCCTATCTACGAATAAACGTAGGTCGTCAGCAAAGCACCTTCTCTTCATGGCGACAGATTGCACAAAGTTGAGATTTTTGTTACTTAAAATCCCCTTTCTAAGCGTGCGAAAGACAAAAACAAATCGGAGGCGAGCTTTTTTAATTCTCCGCCTTTGGACTAATAGAAAAAACATTTATCTTTGCAACATATCATTCACAAAATAATTATATAAAAATGTCTATGAAGGACGTAAAGAGAGTTTACACTTTCGGCAATGGTTTAGCTGAAGGACGCGCTGATATGCGCAATTTGCTCGGTGGCAAAGGTGCCAACTTGGCAGAAATGAATTTGATTGGTGTACCAGTGCCTCCAGGCTTTACTATTACAACGGACGTTTGTAATGAGTATTACGAATTGGGCAAGGATCAAGTGGTAGCCTTGTTGCAAGACGAGGTGAAGGCAGCTATTGCCAACGTTGAAAATCTCATGAACTGCAAGTTTGGCGATGTTGAAAACCCCTTATTGCTCTCTGTTCGTTCTGGTGCTCGTGCTTCTATGCCTGGCATGATGGACACTATCCTCAACCTCGGTTTGAACGATACTGTTGTTGAGGGCATGGCAGCAAAGACAGGCAATCCTCGTTTTGCCTACGATGCTTACCGTCGTTTCGTGCAGATGTATGGCGATGTGGTGTTGGACATGAAGCCAACTGACAAGACAGAGATTGACCCATTTGAAGCGATCATCGAGAAGGTGAAAGAGGAGAAGGGCGTGCATCTCGACAATGAATTGGATGTGGAAGACCTCAAGAACTTGGTGCGCCTCTTCAAGACAGCAATCAAGGAACGCACAGGTAAAGACTTCCCTGACAATCCAGAAGAACAGCTTTGGGGCGCTATCTGCGCAGTGTTCAACAGTTGGATGAACGAGCGTGCCATTCTCTATCGTAAGATGGAAGGTATCCCAGCAGAATGGGGCACTGCTGTAAATGTGCAAGCAATGGTATTTGGTAACATGGGCGAAAGCTCTGCTACTGGTGTTTGCTTCAGCCGTGACGCTGCCTCTGGCGAAGACCTCTTCAATGGCGAATGGTTGGTGAACGCACAAGGCGAAGACGTGGTTGCTGGTATCCGCACGCCTCAACAAATTACACTCATCGGCTCTCGCCGTTGGGCAGAATTGCAAGGTATCTCTGAAGAGGAGCGTGCTTCTAAGTTCCCCTCAATGGAGGAAGCTATGCCCGAGATGTATAAGGAACTCGATGAGTTGCAAACAAAGCTCGAGAACCACTACCGCGATATGCAAGACATGGAGTTCACCGTTCAGGAAGGCAAACTTTGGTTCTTGCAAACCCGTAATGGTAAACGTACAGGTGCTGCGATGGTGAAGATTGCGATGGACTTACTCGACCAAGGCATGATCGACGAGAAGACAGCCATCAAGCGTTGCGAACCTCAAAAGTTGGACGAGCTTCTCCACCCCGTATTCAATAAGGCAGAGTTGAAGAAAGCCAAGAGCCTTACTCGTGGTTTGCCAGCTTCTCCAGGTGCTGCCTGTGGTCAGATTGTATTTTTTGCCGACGATGCAGAAAAGTGGGCAGCCGATGGTCATAAGATTATCCTCGTTCGCCTCGAAACTTCTCCTGAAGACCTCGCAGGTATGGCAGTGGCAGAAGGTATCTTGACTGCTCGCGGTGGTATGACAAGTCACGCTGCAGTAGTTGCTCGCGGTATGGGTAAGTGCTGTGTGAGCGGTGCTGGTGCCATCAATGTTGACTATAAGACCAAGACAGTAGAAGTGGATGGTGTTCTTCTGAAGGAAGGCGATTTCATCTCTCTCAATGGTACAACGGGCGATGTGTTCAAGGGTGAAATCAAGACTGAGGCTGCCGAATTGAGTGGCGACTTCTCTAAGTTGATGGATCTCTGTGACAAGTATACTCGCTTGCAAGTGCGCACAAATGCCGACACGCCTCACGATGCACAAGTGGCTCGCAACTTCGGTGCTGTAGGTATTGGTCTTTGCCGTACGGAGCACATGTTCTTCGATGCAGAAAAGATCGTAGCAATGCGCGAAATGATTTTGGCAACAGACGAGCAGGGTCGTAAGAATGCCTTGGCTAAGTTGTTGCCTTATCAGAAAGCCGACTTCGTTGGTATCTTCAAGGCGATGGACGGTTGTCCAGTGAACATCCGCTTGCTCGACCCACCTCTCCACGAGTTCGTACCACACGATTTGAAGGGTCAAGAGGAAATGGCACAACAAATGGGCGTTACCGTAGCTGCTATTCAGCAACGTGTTGCCAGCTTGAGCGAGGCAAACCCAATGTTGGGTCATCGTGGTTGCCGTCTTGGTAACACTTATCCCGAAATCACTGCGACGCAAACCCGTGCCATCTTGAGCGCTGCCTGCGAATTGAAGAAGCAGGGTCTCAATCCTCAGCCAGAAATCATGGTGCCACTCATTGGTACAGAAGCTGAGTTCAAGATGCAAGAGGAAGTAATCCGCAAGGAAGCAGCTGCTGTATTTGCAGAAGAAGGCGTTGAAGTAGAATTCAAGGTGGGCACAATGATTGAAATCCCACGTGCTGCTTTGATTGCAGGCAAGATTGCCAGCCGTGCTGAATACTTCAGCTTCGGTACGAACGACTTGACGCAGATGACCTTCGGTTACAGCCGTGACGACATCGCCAGCTTCTTGCCCGTTTACTTGGAGAAGAAGATCCTTTCTGTAGACCCATTCCAAGTACTTGACCAACAAGGTGTAGGTCAGCTTGTACAAATGGCTGTTGAGAATGGTCGCAACGAGCGTCCAACTCTCAAGTGCGGTATCTGTGGTGAGCACGGTGGCGAGCCTAACAGCGTGAAGTTCTGTGACAAGGTAGGCTTGAATTACGTCAGCTGTTCTCCTTTCAGAGTTCCTATTGCACGCCTCGCAGCCGCACAGGCTGTGGTCGAGAGCATGTAATAAATATTACAACGCTCAGCATATAATGATCCTTTCTCATCTCTGTACTGATCAGAGTTGAGAAAGGATTTTTCTTTTCAACGTTCTGTATCTATTCGCTTTCCTATTACAAATGGAATAGGAGTATAAATAAGGCTGATTTCTGAATAAGAAATCAGCCTTATTCTACCAATGTATTCTTGGCTTAGAGGACTTCTACAAAAATCTCTTTCTTTAGAATATACAGCCAATAGAAAGCTTTGCGCCGAAGTTATCCCGCCCAACAAGATGGGCGTTGTGGACATTGGCCTTGTGATGAGAGGCATCTATTGACACATAGGTATTGAGGTTCGTCTTGGGGAAGCGGAAGGAGTACTTTGCACCGCCCGAAATGGTGCATTGGGGAGCAATGAGATAAAGGTACTCACGGTATAGAAACGATTCCATCTGCACAACTCCATTTTGCTTGTCCGAGGGAGGAATAAATGTACCATCAATGAAAGGTTCTCCCTCTCCTCTTGTGTAAGCAAAGCCAAGATTAAGAGCAAGAATGCCTTTGTAGAGATAAATGTTACGCTCTGCCCTGAAACTAAAATCCGTCCACGAAAGATCCTGCAGGCGATAGAATGGATAGTCGTAGCCCGTTTGCTTTCGCCACGAGCGATCTATGCCTGCATGCAAAGTCCAAGTTGGCATTTCTTCTCTGATAC
>JBHAFO010000253.1:0-3888 GCA_041856145.1 Alloprevotella sp. | reverse complement strand
GCTGAAATTGTGCTTATTGAAAAAGGAGAACATATCTCCTACGCTAATTGCGGTCTTCCCTACTATATTGGCGATGTGATTACAGAGCGTGCACAGCTCTTTGTGCAAACGCCTCAAGCATTCGCGCGGCGCTTCGCAGTAGACGTGCGAACGCTTGAGGAAGCTGTGCGCATTGACACGGCGAGCCACGAAGTACACATCCGCCGTGCAGATGGGACAATATATACAGAACGCTACGACAAACTCCTACTCTCACCAGGGGCAGAGCCTTTCCGGCCTCCGATGGAAGGGATAGATTCAAAAGGCGTGTTCACTTTGCGCAACGTCGAAGATACCGATGCCATCTATACTCATATAAAAAATAATACTGTACGCCATGCGACCGTGATTGGCGGTGGTTTTATCGGATTGGAAATGGCTGAGAATCTGCATCGCCGAGGTATTGAAATTTCACTCGTAGAGCGCGATAATCAGGTGATGGCTGCTGCCGACTTCAGCACAGCCGCACATTTGCATCGCAATATGGAAGAGCATGGCGTGAAACTCTATTTAGGAGAAAGCATGGAGCGGATTGTAGAGACATCAAACGGCTTGGAGATCCAGCTGGCTTCGCAACAGAAAATCAACACCGACCTCGTGCTACTCTCCATTGGCGTGCTTCCACGTACAGAACTTGCCAAGGCGTCGAACATTGCGCTCGGCGAGCGAGGCATTCGGGTGAATGAATATCTTCAAACCTCTGCCCCCGATGTTTTTGCTATTGGCGATGCCATCGAATTCCTGCATCCGACAACCAAGAAGCCTTGGTGCAATTTCCTCGCAGGTCCAGCCAACAGACAAGGACGCCTTGCAGCCGACAACATGAGTAATCCCATTCCGACGACTTACGAGGGTGCCATCGGAACAGCTATTGCAAAAGTGTTTGACTTGACTGTTGGCGTCACAGGATTGTCCGCACGGATTTTGCAACGCGAAGGCATTGACCACGAAACCGTAGTGACTTCCTCCAACTCGCACGCCAGCTATTACCCTGGGGCTTATCCCTTACAAACTATTTTACTCTTCGAAAAGACAACGGGTAAATTGCTCGGTGCTCAATGTGTCGGCATAGAAGGCGTAGACAAACGCATCGACCAACTGGCGATGGTTATTAAGAACGGAGGTACTGTCGCAGATCTCACACGCCTTGAACACGCTTATGCCCCTCCCTTCTCCTCAGCAAAAGACCCCATAGCTATTGCAGGCTATGTTGCAACCAATGTGCTTAATGGCAATACACGCCAAATCTCTTGGCAAGCACTTCAACAAAAGATCGACGATGGTGCTTTCTTGCTCGACGTTCGCACAGCGGACGAGTTCTCATTTGGCACAATCACTGGGGCGAAGAATATCCCTCTTGACGACTTACGCTGTCGTCTCTCAGAGCTTCCTAAAGACAAGGACATCATTGTCTTCTGTGCAGTCGGTCAGCGAGGCTATGTTGCAGAACGCATCTTACGAGGCAATGGTTTTGACCGGGTCTACAATCTGGCTGGAGGATACCGCCTCTATACCTTGGTAACAACACCGATCGGCACAGTCACAACAGCTAAAACAGCCTCTCCTTGTCCTCCTAAGGGAACATCATCTCCTCAAGTAGCAGGACAAGAGAACGTGCTATACGTAGACGCTTGCGGGCTGCAATGTCCTGGACCTATTCTTAAAGTAAAACAGACGATGGATGCCCTCACGGCGGGGCAACGCATCGAGATTGTTGCCACCGACCCTGGCTTTACAAGAGACGCAGCAGCTTGGTGCAAAACTACAGGCAACAAATTCATAGCCTCCCACACCGAAAGTGGGCGTTACATCGTGACTATGGAAAAAGGCGCTCCCGCCAACCAGCCACAGAACACCTGCGGAGGAGGTAAAGGAAAAACGCTCATTCTCTTTAGCGACAACCTTGACCGCGCCTTAGCCACCTTTGTTCTTGCCAACGGTGCTGCGGCAACAGGGCAGAAAGTCAGCATTTTCTTCACCTTCTGGGGACTGAATGTGCTCAAGCGCAAGAATAAACCCACGGTAAAGAAAGACTTTATCAGCCGTATGTTTGCTTGGATGATGCCTTCCCATTCGGGGCAGTTGAATCTTTCTAAAATGAGTTTCCTTGGTCTGGGCGATCGCCTGATGCGCTGGGTGATGAAGAATAAAGGTATCGACCAACTGGAAAACCTCCGACAACAAGCACTGGACAACGGGGTTGAATTCATCGCCTGCCAAATGACGATGGACATGATGGGCATCGCCCGCGAGGAGTTGCTTCCAGAAGTTGAGATCGGTGGTGTTGCCACTTACATGGAGCGTGCCGACAACGCCAATATCAACCTCTTTATTTAACCCAGAGATGGAACATCAGCATATTTGTCAAATCCGCGATCTCATCAATGCGATTGCCATTTTTGAAAACAGCTTTTCCGAGCAATACGGGTTGAACATCCATGAGGCCATGCTCCTCTGCTTTCTAATGGAGAATAGCCCTTTGACTGGAAACGAAATCGCAGAAAAGTTGGGTTTCAAAACTTCTCACAGCTCAAAGACCATTCGCAAAGCAGAGGACAACGGTTGGATTGTCCGTGCCTTTGGAGAAACTGACCGCCGGCAGGTACTCTTTAGCTTATCTGCTAAAGGGCAAGAAAAAATAATAGCGCTCAAAGCTGCGGAAATAGAACTCCCTACACTCTTGAAACAGTGTATCGGAGCTGTTGATACAACCTCTGAGTAAAATGCAGAATCATCGGCAAACCACTTATGTGGTTTGCCGATGATTGCTTATAGCCTATCCCTCAATATATAGTAGGCGTTAGTTCCACTTTATATCTATTATATATAGCGTCTATCATCATTGCAAAAATGCTCGCGCCTGTTGTAGAGGGACAAGGGAGATGTTCGGCTTACTCTTAGAATTGGTATTCCGCAGAGAGCATATAGGTTCGATTGTGGAGGCTGGTATTCTCCGCACCGAGAATATCGTAAAGCCCGAAGCGAGTTTCAATGCCAATCTCTATGCGTGAGAAGCGAAAACCAACGCCCAAGCCCAGCCCCGAATCGAAACGACGAAAAGCCTCTGCTCCAAAGAAAGGATTGCTATAGCGCAGACCATTCTCGTAAGCGACTCTACTTCCGCCTATGCCATAGCCAACATAAGCACCAGCCTTAAAGATTAGCGATTGCGAGGGGCGCACGTCCAAGGTATAAGAGGGCATCATCGACAGTTCCAGATACTGCGCAGAGAAATGTCCATTCTTATCACTGGCGTTACTCTCCTTCACCGTATAAAGTAAAGCACTTTTAAGTCCAAAGCCATTGCGCAAAGGCAGATAGAGTGTAGGTCCAAGGTGAAAACCAGCACGGAGGTTGCCCAAATGGGTAATCTTACTCATATTCACACCCGCCTTCACACCCCAATTTACCTGCGCAGATAGCGCAAGGGTAAAGCATCCCAACACCAAGGCGAAGATTGTACGTTTCATATTCAATGCCATTTAATAGCTATAGAACGTGTAGAAATGTAATTTATTGTATGTCTATCACAACAGATTGGGCGGAATGACGAGGAAACTCAGGCGAGAAGATAGGAATATTAGACGGGAAAGCCTACCTCCCAAGGTCTTTCCTACACAAGAAGCAAGCTAAATTTTCGCATAGGGCGAAAGGAGAGCTTGTTGAGTGGCCGGGGTAAAGTCTGCAGGCGGAGCAGAAGAAAAACACAACACTCCCTGCCATTCTTTGCGAATGGCAGGGAGTGTACCTATATATAAAGGAGAGGCATTAAAGACTCCAATCTTCTTGCGTCTTTCTTACATAAGTTTTGTAACGACGCTTAGCGGCTTCTTCAGCAGCATGGAAGAG
>JBHAFO010000252.1:0-2964 GCA_041856145.1 Alloprevotella sp. | reverse complement strand
GTGCCATTTGGAGGAAGTATCTATGCCCTCACGAGTGGCAATGGTTTATGGCAGTTGTCAGGAACAGCAGGGACAGTGCTCTCAGCCGTTCAGCAAATTGCGACAACGACCTATACAAAAGCCACTGTGAATGGCTCAACGGCAACGCTTGCCTCGCCCTCTGAAGTGGCAGTGTATAGTGCTTATGCAACCACCTCGCCCGCTGTGATCTACACTTGGAGCAATGCGTGGAACGATGTAGCACGCACGGCAGACGGTACGTTCTATGCCGCCGAAACTTCCACAGGACTTGTGGCTTACACCCCGTCCAACGCAACGCTGAAAGCCCTTGGTACAACCATTGGAGGCTATGGCCCGATTCGCGACTTGGGAGGTTATCTCAACTTTGTTGGCAATCGCTTGTTGGTAGCAGGCGGTTTGTTTGAACCCTATTTCAGCGTGCGTTTCCCTGGAACGGCAATGTATTTGGAGAATAACAAGTGGACGTTCTTCGATGATACTTACAGTGTTTACCCCAGCTTTACATCGATAGTCCAAGACCCTTTGGATGCCACGCACCACTATGTGACTTCGGGCGAGCAAGGTTTCTTCGAGTACCGCAATGGGCAGTTCGTAAAACGATACAGCAACGAGGGCGGTCTGTTTGTGAAGAAAGAAGATCGTATCCGCATGAATGCGGCTCAGTATGATGCCTCGGGAAATTTGTGGGTGCTGAACATGCTGGCAGACACCACGCTTTGCATTCTCACGCGCAGCGGGGAATGGACAAAACTCTACGTTGCAAATCTCTCGAACTACCGCTATTTGCACAGCACACTCTTTGATGCAAAAGGGCGTTTATGGCTTGCTTCTCGGGTGTGGCACGGCAACTATAAAGGCGGGGTGCATTGCATCGATTTCAACCAAACGATTGCGGACAACAGCGACGATAAGACGTCGTTCCGTTCGGAGATAACAAATGCCGATGGTACGGTGGTGAATTTGCAAGATGGGGTGTATGCGATGGTGCAAGACCTCTCTGGCGACATTTGGCTCGGTGGCACGAATGGCGTCTTGGTCATTGATGACCCCGATGCCTTCATGGAGCAAAGTTTCCAAGCAATCCAGCCCAAAGTGGCACGCAACGACGGCACAAACTTGGCGGACTATTTGCTTTCAGGCGCAACCGTGACAGCGATTGCGGTTGATGGTGCTAATCGCAAATGGTTTGGTACAAACGGTGGAGGCGTTTATTTGACCAACGCCGCGGGTACAGAGATTTTGCAACACTTCACTGCCGAAAACTCACCCCTGCTCTCGAACACCATATATAGTATTGCGCCCAATCTCGAAACGGGCGAGGTGTTCTTTGGCACAGATGCCGGTATTATCTCTTATCAGAGTGATGCCACAAGGGCGTATGACACTTTGGAGAAGTCGAACGTGAAAGTATTCCCGAACCCTGTTTCGCCACAGCAGTCGCAGGTGGCAATTACAGGACTGACCGACCAAGCGGCAGTAAAGATAATGACTGTGAGCGGTTTTGCCGTGGCTTCAGGCACTTCGTCGGGCGGTTCGTTCATGTGGGATTTGCGTGGTCCCAGCGGTGAGCGCGTGGCGTCGGGCGTTTACTATGTTCTCCTTGCCACTGCCGACGGTTCAAGTGCCGTGGTGGGCAAGGTTGTGGTCATCTAAACAAACTGGTGATGGGAAAAACACTCTTCGTGCTTCTCGGACCTACGGGTGTGGGTAAAACGGAACGCAGTTTGCAAATTGCCGAACTACTGGGAACGCCTATCCTTAATGCGGATTCTCGACAACTGTTCCGCGACCTCCCGATTGGCACAGCTGCCCCCACGGCAGAACAGCAAGCACGGGTGAAGCACCATTTTGTGGGGACTCTTGGATTGGAAGACTATTACAGTGCCGCACAATATGAGGTGGAGGTGCTCCAGCAATTGGAGGAAGAATTTGCGCACCGTGATCACGCTTTGCTCACAGGCGGTTCTATGCTCTATATCGATGCAGTGTGTAAAGGCATTGACGACATTCCGACCATCAGCGACGCCGTGCGCACCACTCTCAAGGCACGCTATGAAACTGAGGGGCACGACCGCTTGGCGCAGGAGTTGCAACTTGTTGATCCAGACTATTACGCCATTGCCGACTTGCGTAATCCCAAGCGGATTGTGCATGCGCTGGAAGTGTATTACGAAAGCGGTCGGCCATATTCCTCCTTCCGCACCGCCATGCACCGCCAACGCCCTTTTCATATAGTGAAGATAGGACTTAATCGCCCTCGCCCAGAGCTTTTTGAACGCATCAATAGTAGGGTCACGCAAATGGTAGCCGAGGGGTTGGTTGAGGAAGCGCAGCGGGTGTTGCCTTTCCGCCATTGCAATTCGCTCAACACGGTGGGCTATAAAGAAATGTTCCGCTATTTGAATGGCGAATGGACGCTTGAATTTGCAATGGAAAAGATACGTCGCAACACGAGGGTCTATGCCAAGAAACAGCTCACGTGGTTCGCGCACGATGAGGCTATCCACTGGTTTCACCCCGATGCGGAGCAAGAAATTTTAGATTTTGTGGCAAGTTGTGCCACGACTTCAACTTAAAACCCCTACTTTTGTAACATCTTCAAGCGATGGTGCTGGCAAACAAAACTTTTACCCTCATCGCTTCGTTACAAAGCTGTTTAACATAGGCGCAAACCTTTCCCCTTATTATATGAAACAGACATCTTCAATCGGGAAACGCATCCTCCAATTTTTTGCCACAGTTTGGCGAGGGTTGAAGAACTTCTTCCGATGGTATCGGAACCTTTATCGTGGTCGTGCATGGTACACTAAAACTCTCCTTGTGCTGGTCACAACGATTGTCGTGTTCATCCTCTACATCATAGCCCTGCTGACCAATTTCCTTTGGCTCTTTGGCAAATCGCCTTCCTTAGACGATATTATGCACCCGAAGAACGCAGAGGCG
>JBHAFO010000251.1:0-2728 GCA_041856145.1 Alloprevotella sp. | reverse complement strand
TATTCAGTTCTAAGCCCGACGGGCGTGAGCCTTACACGATCGTAATCCCGCCTCCCAACGTAACGGGAATTCTGCATATGGGGCATATGCTCAATAATACAATTCAGGATATCCTCGTGCGCCGTGCCCGTATGGAGGGCAAGAATGCTTGCTGGGTGCCTGGCACAGACCACGCCTCTATTGCCACAGAAGCTAAGGTCGTAAATCGCTTGGCGGAGCGGGGCATCAAGAAAGCCGACCTTACGCGTGAAGAATTTCTCAAGCACGCTTGGGAATGGACGGACGAGCATGGCGGTATTATCTTGAAGCAGCTGCGCCGTGTGGGAGCATCGTGCGATTGGAATCGCACGGCTTTCACGATGGACGAAGAGCGTTCAAAAAGCGTGATAAAAGTGTTCGTAGACCTTTATAACAAGGGTTTGATTTACCGCGGTGTGCGCATGGTAAACTGGGATCCAAAGGCACTGACTGCACTCTCTGATGAAGAAGTTATTTATAAGGAGGAGCAGAGCAAGCTCTACTATCTGCGCTACATGGTGGAGGGCGATGCTGAAGGTCGCTATGCCATCGTTGCCACCACACGCCCCGAGACAATTATGGGCGACACGGCAATGTGTATCAACCCCAACGACGAAAAGAATGCTTGGCTCAAGGGCAAACGTGTGATTGTTCCCCTCGTTGGTCGTTCTGTACCCGTGATTGAGGACGAGTATGTGGACGTAGAGTTTGGTACGGGCTGTCTGAAAGTGACTCCTGCCCACGATGTGAACGACTACATGTTAGGCGAGAAGCACAACCTGCAAAGCATCGACATCTTCAATGACAACGGCACACTCTCCGAGGCGGCTGGACTTTACGTGGGGCAAGACCGTTTCGATGTTCGTCGCCAGATTGAGAAAGACCTTGAGGCAGCAGGATTGCTGGAGAAGGTTGAGGCTTATACCAACAAGGTGGGTTGCAGTGAGCGCACGAACGTTCCTATTGAGCCAAAGCTCTCTATGCAATGGTTCTTGAAGATGCAACATTTTGCAGACCTTGCGCTTGAGCCCGTGATGAACGATGAGATTAAGTTCTACCCCACAAAATATAAGAACACCTATCGCCACTGGTTGGAGAACATCAAGGATTGGTGCATCAGTCGCCAGCTCTGGTGGGGACACCGCATCCCTGCGTACTATCTTCCCGAGGGCGGGTACGTCGTAGCCGAAACGGCAGAAGAAGCCCTCGCCTTGGCACGTCAGCAAAGCGGTAACAACGCCCTCGAGCTTTCCGACCTGCGCCAAGACGAAGATGCGCTCGACACTTGGTTCTCCTCATGGCTTTGGCCAATCTCCCTCTTCGATGGCATCAACAACCCCGAGAGCGAAGACTTGGCTTACTATTATCCCACAGCCGACCTCGTGACTGGTCCAGACATTATCTTTTTCTGGGTGGCGCGTATGATTATGGCAGGCTATGAGTACACAGGCAAAATGCCTTTCCGCAATGTCTACTTCACAGGCATCGTGCGGGACAATCAAGGGCGTAAGATGTCAAAACAGCTCGGCAACTCTCCCGACCCATTGGAACTTATCGACAAGTTCGGCGCAGATGGCGTTCGCATGGGCATGATGCTCAGCGCACCTGCGGGCAACGACATTCTCTTTGATGAGAGTTTGTGCGAGCAAGGGCGCAACTTCTGCAACAAGATTTGGAACGCTTTCCGTCTTGTGAAAGGCTGGGAAGTGGCAGATGTTGCTCAACCCGAAGCTGCCAAGACGGCTGTTGCCTATTTCTCAGCACAACTCCGCAAGAGTGCCGCCGAGGTAGCTGATTTGTTCAAGAAGTATCGCTTGAGCGAGGCGTTGATGGAAGTTTACCGCCTGTTCTGGGACGAATTCTCCAGCTGGTATCTCGAATTGGCAAAGCCTACTTATGGTCAGCCCATCGACCGCGCAACCTATGAGGCAACACTTCGTTTCTTCGACGATTTGCTCCATCTGCTCCACCCCTTCATGCCTTTTATCACAGAAGAGTTGTGGCAACACCTCGCAGAGCGCAAGGAGGGCGAGAGCATCATGGTGAGCCGTCAGGACATCTCAGCTCCAACAGATGCCGACACCGCATTGTTGCAAGCGATGGAAGAAGCCAAAGCCGTTATTGTTGGCGTTCGTGCCATCCGCAATGCGAAAAACATTGCACAGAAGAACGAGCTACAGCTCCAAGTCATTGGCGAAAATCCCGTAGCAAACTACGAAGCCGTGATCCGCAAGATGGCAAATGTAGCCCCTATCGAAGTGGTTACAACCAAGGAGGCTGGTACATCGTCCTTTATGGTCGGCACGCACGAGTTTGCCGTTCCGCTTGGTAGCCTCATCGATGTGAAGGCCGAGATTGAGAAAGCCGAGGCTGAACTCAAGCACTTGGAAGGCTTCCTTGCAGGGGTGATGAAAAAGCTCTCCAATGAGCGTTTCGTCAGCAGTGCTCCCGAAGCCGTTGTGGCACTTGAGCGCAAGAAGCAAAGCGATGCCGAGAGCAAAATTGCCACCCTCAAAGAAACACTTGCCACGCTGAAACAATAAATTCCGAGGCAACTCTAAGTTTTCGTCCCCTCTCGAACGCTTTATGGAAAGCGTTGGAGAGGGGATGAATTGTATCTATTAACATGAAAAACACCCTGCGAGCCAAGCAACCCTCTGCAAGTTCCCTCCCCTCCTCGCCTGCAAAACTTTCTTACTTGCGCCAACAT
>JBHAFO010000250.1:0-3166 GCA_041856145.1 Alloprevotella sp. | reverse complement strand
GTGACCTCGGGTAATCAGACTTTGAAGGACGCGGTGAATGAGGCTTTGCGCGACTGGTGTTCACATCCCGAAGAAACGTTCTATCTCATAGGCTCTGCTGTTGGTCCACATCCTTATCCCGATATGGTAGCACGCTTGCAGTCTGTTATCAGTGAGGAGACGCGACAACAGCTTTTGGAGAAAGAAGGTACAGAATTGCCTAATTATGTGATTGCCTGCGTGGGGGGCGGAAGTAATGCCGCAGGTTCTTTCTTCCACTTCTTACACGAGGAGAATGTGAAGCTGGTAATTGCAGAAGCTGCAGGACTTGGTGTTGAAACTTCAGAGACTGCTGCCACATTGACCCTCGGTACAGAAGGCGTTTTGCACGGTAGTCGTTCCTTGGTGATGCAAGACGAAGACGGACAAGTGATTGAGCCTTATTCAATTTCTGCGGGTTTAGACTATCCTGGGGTAGGTCCTCTGCATGCAGAATTGGCGCAAAGCGGTCGTGCCAGCGTGGTTACTGTCACAGACGACGAAGCCCTTGAAGCTGCCTATACTTTGAACCGCAATGAAGGCATCTTACCTGCAATTGAGTCGGCGCATACTTTGGCTTCGCTCCGCAAAGTGAAGTTCCAGCCCACGGATATTGTTGTAGCAACCCTTTCTGGTCGTGGCGACAAGGACATAGATACTTATCTCAAAAACGCCACTCGTTTAGGCTATCTCCCTGAATAAAGATATGAGTACTTATAAATATCATGTGCTTTCCCGCACCATACCGAGCGACCTCATAACGCCCGTTGGCACTTATCTTAAGATTCGTGACCTCTTCCCGCAGAGTGCGTTGATGGAAAGCTCAGATTATCATGGCGGGGAAAACAACCGATCCTTCATCGCCCTCGAGCCGATGGCATCCATCAGTGTGTTGCACAACGAAGTGCGTTTTGTCTATCCCGATGGAGATACGGAGGTGCGTCCAATCACGGAAAATTTTACGGTGTCAGACGCCTTTGCCTATTTTACAGCCCAGTTTGAAGTAACAGGCGAGTATAATAGCTATGCCGGCTTGTATGGTTACATGGGTTTTAACGGCATTCGCTATTTTGAAAAAGTAACGATTAAAGATAGTACAGAGGCGAAAAATGATGCGCCAGATATATTGTATATCTTCTATAAGTATATCCTCGTTTTCAACGACTATCACAACGATTTGTTGCTCCTTGGGCTACAAGCCACAGATGAGCAACTACGTTTGGACGAAATAGAGCGTGCCATATCAACGAACCATACAGCCGCTTATCCCTTCCGTCCTGTAGGAACGGTCACTTCCACTCAAACGGACGATGATTATCGGCAGTTGGTGCACAAGGGCATCCAGCATTGCTTGCGGGGCGATGTTTTTCAAATAGTGCTTTCTCGGCGTTTCGTGCAACGCTACGAGGGCGATGACTTCCAGCTCTATCGCACCCTACGACGTATCAATCCCTCGCCTTATCTCTTCTATTTCGATTTCGGAGGCTTCCGCATCTTCGGCTCTTCGCCTGAAACGCACTGTCGCATAGAGGAAGGTCGTGCGTATATCGATCCTATTGCAGGCACGATGCGCCGACACGGCGAGCGGAGTCGGGACACGGAAGTTGCCAATGCGTTGCGCAATGATCCGAAAGAGAATGCAGAGCACACGATGTTGGTAGACCTTGCCCGCAATGACTTGAGCCGTAATTGCGAGGAGGTGCAAGTCGATTTCTACAAAGACATTCAGTTTTACAGCCACGTTGTCCATCTCGTCAGCCGGGTCAGTGGAAAGGTGCGCAAGGGTGTCAATCCCATACAACTCTTGGGCGATACCTTCCCAGCAGGCACACTCAGCGGTGCCCCCAAGGTGCGGGCTTTGGAACTCATCAGTGAGTACGAACCGCACAACCGTGGGGCGTATGGTGGTTGTATAGGATTCATCGGTTTTAATGGCGAACTCAACCAAGCAATCACCATTCGCAGCTTCGTCAGTCGCAATGGCGAATTATGGTTTCAAGCAGGCGCAGGCATCGTATCTAAGAGTGATGTGGAAAGTGAATTGCAAGAAGTCAATAACAAGTTAGATGCCCTGCGCCGTGCCATTCTTGCCACAGAGGCGCAGTACGGCAACAGTGTTCACTCCTCACGCAAGTAAGTATATGATAAAGATTGCTCTGATAGACAATTACGACTCTTTCACCTACAACCTGCGCCAACTCTTGGAAGAGGAGGGCGCAGAGGTAACAGTGCTCCGCAACGATCAATTTGCTTTGCCCGACTTGGCACAATACGATAAGCTCGTGCTTTCTCCTGGCCCAGGCATTCCGAGCGAAGCTGGATTGCTCAACGATGTTATCCGCACCTATGCTTCTTCCAAACCCATTTTGGGCGTTTGCTTGGGAGAGCAAGCCATTGGCGAAGTGTTCGGGGCTGGACTGACCAACCTCAGTGAAGTGTTTCACGGCGTTCAGACACCAGCATACATTGTAGCCGATGATTATATATATAATGGTATCGCTTCTACTTTTTCCATTGGCCGTTATCATTCTTGGGTTGTTGATAAAGCCAACTTCCCTGCCGAGTTAGAAATTACTTGCGTGAGCGATGAAGGTTTTATTATGGGCTTGCGCCACCGTAGCTTCGACGTGCATGGCATCCAGTTCCATCCCGAATCCGTGCTAACGCCGGAAGGGCGCACCATCATTCATAATTTTGTGTCTCACCCAACGTCTGCCGTATGAAATCACTCCTCGAACGCCTCTATGCTCAGGACATTCTTCTGCAAGAAGAGGCGAAGCAACTTCTCCAAGCCATCACTGAAGGACAATTTTCCGAGGCACAAATCGCCTCCTTGCTCACCGTTTTTCGGATGCGCGACATCACGGTGGACGAGCTTCTTGGTTTCCGTGAAACACTGCTGGAACAAGCCGTAGAAGTAGACTTTGGCAACACAAAGGCTTTGGATATTGTCGGAACAGGTGGCGATGGTAAGAACACTTTCAATATATCGACTTGTGCCGCCTTTGTAATTGCTGGTGCTGGTCAGCCCGTGATCAAACACGGCAACCATGGCGCATCGTCTGTGAGCGGTGCGAGCACAGTACTCGAACAACATGGCGTGCACTTTAGCACTGATGCCAACCTCTTGCGTCGTAGTGTGGAGGAG
>JBHAFO010000249.1:0-6410 GCA_041856145.1 Alloprevotella sp. | reverse complement strand
CCTATAACAAGATGGAAATCATTGGTCAGACGATTGATGATGCTGCAGGCGAAGCCATGGATAAATGCTCCAAGGTGATGGGCTTTGGCTATCCTGGAGGACCTATCATTGATAAGCTCGCAAGACAGGGAAATCCCACTGCATTTCAATTTGCTAAGCCCAATATTGCAGGCTATGATTATAGTTTTAGTGGTTTGAAAACTTCTTTCCTCTATTTCTTGCGCGACCAACTCAAAGAAAATCCTCATTTCATCGAAGAGAACAAGGAAGATCTTTCTGCTTCGTTGGAGAAGACCATCGTGGATATTCTTATGAAGAAATTAGAGAAAGCAGTCAAGGATACAGGCATCAAGGAAGTTGCTCTTGCAGGCGGTGTCTCGGCAAACACAGCATTGCGCAACGCCTTTCAGAACAAAGGGCAAAGTGGAGAATGGAACATTTATATTCCCAAGTTTAGCTATACCACAGACAATGCGGCAATGATTGCGATTGTGGGCTATTTCAAATTCTTGGATAAAGACTTTTGCTCAATCGACAAGCCTGCCTATTCACGCACAACGCTTTAATAGAAAACAGCCTATACCATTATATATAATATGGAGTTAGATATAAGAATTATGGCCAAGGAGATCAATGAACTCCTTTGGCGCGGAGAGAAAACCGTTTCTGCGGCAGAAAGTTGTACAGCAGGGCGCGTTGCCAGTGCAATTACAACTATCCCAGGAAGTTCTAATTATTTCCAAGGCGGATTGGTGTGCTATCAGAATTCCGTGAAGGAAAATCTTTTGCACGTGAACTCTGAAACGATTGCCACACACGATGTTGTCAGTGAAGAAGTGGCTAAGGAAATGGTGCTTGGTGCAAACGAACTCTTCAAAACCGACTATGCTGTAGCCATAACGGGCTATGCAGGGCCTGCTGGAGCTTTCGAAGCTGCTGGAACTGTGCTTGTTGGTACTATTTGGATTGCTGCAGGTAATTCTGAAGGCATCACAACCCTTAAATTGACTGAAGATAATGGTCGGGATAAGAATTTGGCAAGTGCCACACACGCAGCCTTGCATCTTTTGCTTACCCGCATCAAAGACGATCTTCCTATTGGTGAGACAGCCAGCGAGGGAGAAGTCTAAATGATATTTGTTTCCTAAAAAATGATCGCCTTTCAGACAAGAACTGAAAGGCGATCACACATATTTTTCCTCCCTTTCTGCTTAAAATCCACTTCGGCAAATAATATTTTTCCGCCTAAATCCTTTTGGATAAGGAATTTATTTGCTACCTTTGCAAAACGATTGGGAAATCGTATTGAAGAAGCAGTATCCCCAAGTCGAATAATCAGAAGAATAAGATAGCAATGTCTAAGATTTGTCAAATCACAGGAAAAAAAGCTCAGAACGGCAACAACGTTTCGCACTCAAAGCGTCGTACAAAGCGCACTTTTGAAGTAAACTTGTTCGCTAAGAAGTTCTACTATGTAGAGCAAGATTGCTGGATTAGCCTCCGCATCAGTGCTGCAGGTCTCCGCAATATTAACAAGTTGGGTCTCGATGCCGCCCTCAGAAATGCAGTGGCTAAGGGATATTGCGACTGGAAGAATATTAAAGTAATTGGTTAAGACTACGGACCATGGCTAAGAAAGTAAAAGGCAACCGCATTCAAGTTATTCTCGAATGCACAGAGATGAAGGAGAGTGGTCTCCCAGGTACATCTCGCTATATCACAACTAAGAACCGCAAGAACACTCCTGATCGCATGGAGTTGAAAAAATACAATCCTATCTTGCGTAAGATGACCATCCACAAAGAAATTAAGTAATAATAGCATCCTATGGCAAAGAAAACCGTTGCAACGCTCCAGACTGGTAAGAATGATGGACGTTCATACAGCAAGGTCATCAAGATGGTAAAGAGCCCTAAGACAGGCGCTTATACTTTCCAAGAAGAGATGGTTCCTAACGAGGGCGTTCAAGCCTTCTTCAAAGGTTAATCCTTTCTCTGTTGTCACTCGACAACGCATGACCATAATAATAAGGGCTTCCCTCATGAAGGGAAGCCCTTAATTTGTACATATTCTTTCCCTTTTGAAAGAGGAAAAGCCGACAGACTTGGGCGTTGCGTCCAAACAAATTACTATCTTTGTACCCTATATAACGCAACTACAATGATTAAGATAACTTTTCCAGATGGATCAGTGCGTGAATACGACAGCGGTGTCACTGGTCTGCAGATAGCAGAAAGTATCTCGTCCCGATTGGCGCAAGATGTTTTGGCTTGTAGTATCAACGGCAAGACCATCGAACTCAATCGCCCAATCACCGAAGATGCAGAGTTCACACTCTATAAATGGGATGATGCAGAAGGTAAGCACGCTTTCTGGCACACATCGGCGCACTTGATGGCTGAAGCTATTCAGGAGCTTTGGCCTGGTACACAGTTTGGTATTGGTCCTGCCATTGAAAATGGTTTCTATTACGATGTGATGCCTCCTGCTGGTGTGACCATTCGTGAGGAAGATTTTGTGAAGATTGAAAAGAAGATGGCTGAGCTTGCACAGCGCAAAGAAAGCCTTGTGCGCAAGCCCATCACTAAAGCTGAAGCCTTGAACTTCTTTGGTAATCTTGGTCAGACCTATAAGAACGAGCTGATTGAAGACTTGGAAGATGGTAGTATCACCACTTATACGCAAGGCAACTTCACTGACTTGTGTCGTGGCCCGCACTTGCAGAATACTGCTCCTATCAAAGCTGTGAAAGTTACCGCAGTCTCTTCAGCCTATTGGCGTGGAGATGAAAAGCGTCCCATGCTCACACGTGTATATGGTATCACCTTCCCAAAGAAGAAGCTCCTTGATGAGTATCTTGCAATGATTGAGGAAGCTAAGCGTCGTGACCACCGTAAGATTGGTAAGGAGATGGAACTCTTTATGTTCTCTGAAATGGTGGGGAAAGGTTTGCCAATGTGGTTGCCCAAGGGAACGATGTTGCGCCTAAAGCTCGAAGAGTTTTTGAAAGAAATTCAAAAGCGCTTCGGTTATCAGCAGGTGATCACGCCACATATAGGTTCTAAGAATCTTTATATCACCAGTGGACACTACGCTAAGTATGGCAAGGATTCATTCCAGCCTATCCACACGCCAGAAGAAGGAGAGGAGTATTTCCTCAAGCCAATGAACTGCCCTCACCACTGTGCTATCTATGGTTGGAAACCTCGCTCATACAAAGATCTGCCTCTCCGTATCGCAGAGTTTGGTACGGTTTATCGTTATGAGCAAAGCGGAGAGTTGCACGGATTGACGCGTGTGCGTGGCTTTACCCAGGACGATGCTCACATCTTCTGCCGTCCAGAGCAAGTGAAAGATGAGTTCTTGCGTGTGATGGATATTATCCTGATCATCTTCCGCGCCCTCAACTTTGAAAACTTTGAGGCGCAAATCTCTTTGCGCGATAAGGTCAATCGTGAGAAGTATATCGGGTCAGAAGACAACTGGGAGAAAGCAGAACAAGCAATCATTGAAGCTTGTGAAGAGAAGGGGCTTCCTGCTCGTATAGAATATGGCGAAGCCGCATTCTATGGACCTAAGCTCGACTTTATGGTGAAGGATGCGCTCGGTCGTCGCTGGCAGTTGGGAACAATTCAGGTGGACTATAACCTCCCTGAACGCTTCCAGCTTGAATACACAGGTACAGACAACCAAAAGCACCGCCCTGTGATGATTCACCGTGCGCCATTCGGTTCGATGGAACGCTTTGTGGCTGTGCTCATTGAGCATACGGCGGGGAAATTCCCACTCTGGCTGACGCCTGACCAAGCTGTGATTTTGCCTATCTCCGATAAGTACAACGATTATGCTAAGGATGTTTGCGCCCGTCTTGAGATGGCAGGCGTTCGTGCCAGCGTAGATGATCGTAGCGAAAAGATTGGTCGTAAAATCCGTGACAATGAGTTGAAACACATTCCTTATCTGCTCATCGTAGGTGAGAAGGAAGCCGAAACTGGCACTGTTGCTGTCAGAAAACAAGGCGAAGGTGATGAAGGTGTTATGGCTATCGAAGATTTTGCAAAGAAAGTCGGCGATATTGTCGCAGATATGACAAAAAACTTTTAACTTTGTAGGCGCTAAGAAACACTGTGGCAGAGTCCTCTGCCCGCAGTGATTCTTAGAGCCACTCTTATAAGGATATATTCTCTAAAAGGAGTTCCACATTACTGACAATCAAAACAACTGAATGGCCAAAGTTTATAAGCCAAGCCAAAACGAACAGCTTAGACAGCAGTATCGTGTCAATCGACAAATTCGCGTTCCAGAAGTTCGAGTGGTCGGAGACAACATAGAGTCCACTGTGATGTCTACTCGTGACGCCCTACAGATGGCTGAACGTATGCAGTTGGACTTAGTTGAAATCTCTCCCAACGCTGCGCCTCCAGTATGTCGCATCACCGATTACTCCAAGTTCATCTATCAGCAGAAGCGTCGCCAGAAAGAGCTTAAGGCGAAGCAGGTGAAGGTGGAAGTAAAAGAGATTCGCTTCGGTCCTCAGACCGATGAGCATGACTATGAGTTCAAGCTCAAGCATGCCAAGAGCTTTCTCTCTGATGGAGATAAGGTGAAAGCTTATGTGTTTTTCCGTGGTCGTAGCATCTTGTTTAAGGAACAAGGAGAAGTGCTCCTACTTCGTTTTGCCAATGATTTGGAGGAATATGGTAAAGTGGAACAGATGCCAGTTCTTGAGGGAAAGCGCATGATTATTTTCATCGCTCCTAAGAAAGTAGTGGCGAAGAAAGAGAATGTGGTTCCAGCGGAAGAAATAGCTCCTGCTGAGAGTGCAGAGCTAGTTGCAGAAGCTGCTCCAGCGAAGAAAGCACCTCAGCAGAAAGCCAAGAAAGAATACAAGGGACCTTTCGTTGAAGGCGAAGACTTCTAATTCTTTCTCTCAAAAAGAAAAATCGCGCGCTGAGTTTGGTATCTCACTTAGCCGCAACTATTCAATAATTCAATAAATTCAAGAAAATGCCAAAGGTAAAGACTAATTCCGGTGCAAAAAAAAGATTCGCTCTTACCGGAACGGGTAAGATTAAGAGAAAGCATGCTTTCCACAGTCACATCTTGACTAAGAAGACAAAGAAGCAGAAGCGTAACCTCACACAGACTGGACTCGTGGATAGCACGAACGTTCGTCAAGTGAAAGAACTCCTCTGCCTCCGTTAATTACCCCACGTACTTAACGTGCTTATAGCTTAATCAGAAAAAGTAAACCTGGGTTTTAGCTCCCCAAGAGTCCGTACTGGCTACGGCGCTAACTCCCGAAACAAAAGAAATTATGCCAAGATCAGTAAATCATGTAGCTTCCAGAGCTAAGAGAAAGAGAATTCTGAAGCTGACCCGCGGTTACTATGGTGCCCGCAAGAATGTTTGGACCGTTGCCAAGAACACTTGGGAGAAGGGTCTGACTTATGCTTTCCGCGATCGTCGTAACAAAAAGCGCACATTCCGCGCTTTGTGGATACAACGTATCAATGCAGCGGCTCGTCTCGAAGGTCTATCTTACTCTCAGTTGATGGGACGCCTTCACAAGGCTGGCATCGAGATCAACCGTAAGGTGCTCGCTGACCTCGCTGTCAACAACCCTAACGCCTTCAAGTCAATCGTAGAGAAGGTAAAATAAGGGAAATTACATTGCTTCTTCAATACAAATACGGGCTACTTCCGCTGGAAGTAGTTCGTATTCTTTTATGATGATATCAGCTCGGTTGCCAATAGAGCTGACTGCCCCTCTCTTTTTTATCTATTATTGTCGAGAGAGGAAGTCGTTAAGTCAAGAAAAAAAGAGAGGCAAGGCTTTTCTATTCTTCGAGAAATCATTAACTTTGCACCTGCTATGAGTAGTTATGATATACATAGTCTAAAACTGGAAGCATTGAGTAATAGTGGTGATGAAGTCACACTAAATCTTGATGAAAACTTCTTTACATCGCTCGGACAAGAGGAAATTCTTGGCGGTCTCCTGGCAATTAAATTGACTGTTCAAAAACGAGCTGGCAACAACTATCATATCAACTATCGTATGCAAGGTCACGTTGTTGTGCATTGCGACCGCTGTTTCGACGCCCTCTCGCTCCCCTTGGAGATTGAAGAGGTTGTCATTGTTGCAACTTACGACGATGATGGCTATACGTTGCTCGATCGTGAGGGGACTTACGATGCTACAGAAGATTTTGTGGAAACAATTCTTGCAGAGCTTCCAATGACACGCACCCACGAGGAAGGGCAATGCTCCCTTGAGCAAGCCAATTTGCTCAGCGAACTATTAGTTGAATAATCAATAAATAACATAACAAATGGCACATCCTAAAAGAAGACAATCCAAGACACGTACACTCAAGCGCAGAACTCACGACAAGGCTACAATGCCT
>JBHAFO010000248.1:0-5581 GCA_041856145.1 Alloprevotella sp. | reverse complement strand
TTGTCCTCAAGATTAACCTCTTTATCTTGATGCATTTAAGGGAGAAAACAGGGCTATCAATCCCTCGCCTGCAGAAGAAGCTTAGTCGCAGCACCCCCGAGCAAATTACCGTGCTCAGCTTTTAATGCGTCAGCCCTGATTTCGCAACACTTGCCCTTGCATTTCGCTCGCAAAAGCATTATCTTTGCATTACTCCAAAGGGGAGAATGGTCAATACCGACCATTCTCCCCTTTTCTTGCGCCTTATTTCGATTTTCGGGAGGCGCGTCTCGGAAAAACGTCCTGCGCCTCCTGGCATTTTTCCAAGGCTCGCTGTTTTTTCAAGTGGCGTAGGAAGGAAAAACACCGAGCCTTTGAGCGTTAATTTTTGTATGGGAATTGTAAAACAGAGGGCGAACACGTTGCACCATGCGCCCTACGGCTCGTCCTATTAGAGCTTGAAAAGTGCCATTTCCACAACTTTGTTGTACCTTTGTTCGCACCTTATAGAAACAGACGATGCAGATTTATGATTATATCATTGCTGGGGCAGGATTGACGGGCTTGACAACGGCTTATGCCTTGCGGAAGCAGGGAAAGACAGTGTTGCTCCTCGAAGCCACAGCACGCACGGGCGGACAAATTCGCACCTATGCCGAAAAGGGCTACCTCTTTGAGAGTGGACCCAACACGGGCGTACTTGCCAATGCAGAGGTGGTGGATCTTTTCGCAAGTCTTGAACAAGAAACGGGAGAAAAGCTCCTCGAAATTGCTAATCCCGAGGCAAAACAGCGGTGGATATGGAAGCAAGGACGTTGGGAAGCTCTTCCTCATGGCGGAAAAAGCGGACTGCGCACACCGCTCATTGCTCTCTCGGACAAGTTCCGTCTCTTGCTCGAACCTTGGCGCAAGCGGGGGACAAATCCCAAGGAGAGTATTGCCGAAACAACTCGCCGACGTTTGGGACGTTCCTACGTCGATTATTTTGTAGACCCCTTCATATCAGGTATTTATGCAGGCGATTCGGAGCGAATTGTCACCCGCTTTGCCCTCCCAAAACTCTATGCCTTGGAACAAAACCATGGCAGTTTTATCCGCGGTGCAATTGCCAAAAAACGCAGAGGCAAGACGGCTGAAGAGGCGAAGGCAACCCGTGAGGTTTTCTCGGCACGAGGCGGCATGGAAGCCGTGGTGCGTGCGCTCACAAAGGCTTTGGGTGCGGTGGTGCAACTCTCGTGTCAGCACCTGCAAGCCCGCCCCAGTGCGGGAGAATGGGAGGTCTGTTTTGTGCAAGCAGGGGAAGAAAGAACAGTGAGGGGCAAGCGGTTCGTCACGACCACTCCTGCCTATGCTTTGCCCGAACTCTTACCCTTTCTCTCTGCCGAAGAACTTGCGCCTTTGACCGCTCTGCGTTATGCGCCAGTGGTGCAGGTGGCTGTGGGAATGCTCACACATCCGTGGCAGAACTTTGGCGCATTTGGTGGGTTAGTGCCCAGTAAGGAGAAGGAGCGGATTTTGGGCGTTTTGTTCCCCTCTTCGTGCTATGCTGGCCGTGCACCCGAGGGGCGTGCGCTCTGCTCGTTTTTCTTAGGGGGCGTGAAGCACCCCGAGATGGTTGAGCTATCGGACGAAGCCATCAGAGCCATCGTGACAGATGCCCTGCACCGTATGTTGGGTTTCCCTGCGGGGCAGGAGATGGAGCTTTGCCAGATTTTCCGCCACCCCCGCGCCATTCCACAGTACGAAGCCGACAGCGAAGAACGCCTCTTGCAAGTGTTGGCGCTGGAGGAGAAATATCCCGGACTGACCATTGCTGGCAACCTCAAAGACGGTGTAGGTCTTGCCAATCGTATCTGGCAGGGCTGTCACATAGAGGAGTTGCATGGACTGACACAGGCTTCGCTTTAAGCAGTAGGCATACAAATAAAAGCACGGTATCAAGCAGACTTGATACCGTGCTTTTGTTGTGGAGATGAAAGGCTTATGGGCGAATTTCCAACTCGTTGAGGAGATACTTTGACCCTCCGAAGATGTCGAGTGTCCAAAGGACGAAGCGAATATCCACGGCGATGCAACGTTGCATCTCGGGATAATAAGCGAGGTCGGAGCTTAAAGACTCGATGTTGCCGTCGAAAGCGCAACCGATCAGCTCGCCCTTGGCGTTAAGTACTGGCGAACCCGAATTGCCACCCGTAATATCGTTTGTCGTGATGAAGCAAGTGGGGAGTTTGCCGTCCTCGCGGGCGTAACGGCCAAAGTCCTTGGCGTTGTAGAGCTGACGCAAGCGAGAATTGATAAAGTAGTCGGGATCTTTTGGATTCTCTTTCTCAATCATACCATCGAGGGTGGTCTGCGCTTCGTAGTTCACACCGTTGCGTGGCGAGTAGCCTTTGACGTGTCCGTAGGTCATACGGAGCGTGAAGTTAGCATCTGGCGCTTTCGTCCAGTTGTTCTGATCGCAGATGGCACGGACGTAGATGGTGTTGAGAGGACTGATGGCACGAGAGTAACGGAGGCTTGCCGCACGCAGAGGCTTTGACACCTCGGCTATGCTCTCTGAAAGTTTGTACAACGGGTCGTTCTCCAAAGTCTTGAGAGAGGGCTTCGCCAAAAATTTAGCAAGGCGAAGACTGTCTGCGAAGATGCTCTTGTTGAAAATCTTGTGCAGGTAGGGCGCCAGATCATTCTCAGAGGCAAAACCAGCAGGCGAGGGCGTAATTCTGTGGTTGCGGAACCAATAGGTCAGCGACTTTTGTGACAATGCTTGACGCACGTTCTGATGCTTTGAGTCGCGGGTCAAGGCTTCGTACACCCTCTTGGCATTGCGTTGGATGTTCTTCTCGTTCTTCTGCTCAATGGCTTTTGCAAGTTGTTGCAAGCCTGGTGTCACTTGGGCAGGGAGCACTTGTCCAAACGTGGAGTTGAAAAGGGAAACGTCGTAGAGCGTGTCGGTGTACTCACGGCAAACTTTGTCGATGCGGGCGATGATGTCACGATACTCGGGATTAGAGATCTGTGCGTTTGCCCAGCGTTGGAATTCCACTTCTTTGGCTTTTGTCTTCTCCACCAAGCCACGCTGGCGAACGCTCTCATTCATTCCGCCATAATTCTTAACCACATTGCCACGTGACATATACTCTTGAGCGAGAGAAAGGTTAAGGGCTGAGTCGGCATTCATCATTGCTTTCATTTCTGCCAACACCACTTCGCCAACGAGGTTGATAGGGGCGTTTTGACTCTCGGTGCGCAAGCGAATTTGTGAAGCGGTGAGGTAGCGGGTGGTAGTGCCAGGGAAGCCCATCACCATCGCATAGTCTTGCTCCTCCACGCCCGAGAGAGAGATGGGGAGGAACTCGGAAGTCTTCAGCGGTTGGTTCGTGGTGGCATATTCAGCTGGCTCGCCATTCGCATCGGCATAGATACGGAACACGGCAAAGTCTGCAGTGTGGCGAGGCCACATCCAGTTGTCGGAATTGAAGCCGAACTGTGCCACGTTCTGGGGCGGATTGGCAACAAGGCGCACGTCGGAGTAGCGTTGTTCATAGAACATATAAAAACGATTACCGCCGAAGAAAGGTACGATGCGCGTGGTCAGCCCTTTCAAGTCCTTGAGGTCGCTGGAATCCTGTAGTGCTTTGGTAGCTCGCATCAAGAACATTTGGCTCTGACGGCGGTAGGTGTCTGCGCCAGCAGCCTTGGCACGTTCTTCAATATAGGAAGTTACGTCCACAATGCGACGCACAAAAGTGAACGAGAGGTTGGGCACACGCAATTCCTCGCCTTGGCTTTTGGCGAAGTAACCATCTTGGAGATAGTTGTGTTGCAGGGTGCTCATCGCATGAACGACCCCGAATCCGCAGTGATTGTTCGTAAGGATAAGTCCATTGGGAGAAATCACTTCGCCAGTGCAACCATTGCCGGAAATACCCACCACGCTACGGAGCGAGGGACTATTCTCGGAGTAGAGTTCTGCGGGCGAAAGTTGTAGCCCAGCCTTTTTGAGAGAATCAGCAAGATGTTGCTGTTCCATCAATTTGAGGAGCCACATTCCTTCGTCGGCACGCACGTTGCCGAAGCCGAGGAAGAGGGCGACGAGGAGGAGGATTTTTTTCATTTTGCTATGAGATTGATGTATAGAAGATAGAGAAAATCAAACGAGGGGTATCCCTTCAGTTCGATAGATGTTGCGCCAAGTTTTGACCAGTTCCTTGTGAAGGAGGGTCATCTCCTTGTCCAAACGCTTCGCCATCCCTGCCCTTGTCCCATGAGGGCATCGACACGTTGCCAAAAGGCTGGACTGTGGTTCATCTCGCTGAGGTGCGCCAACTCGTGGTGCATGGTGTACAGAATGTACTTGCTTGGGAAAAGCAGTAGCCATAGGCTCAGATTGATGTTGCCCAAGGATGAACAACTTCCCCAGCGGGTTTTGACATCCTTGATGGTGATGCGTTGGAGCGGGAGGCTGTGGTCGGTGGCAAGCTGGCGGAGGATAGGGACAAGAGTGCGCTTCGCATAACGGCGCAGGCTCTCTGCCACAAAAAAATGTGCCATCCTCTGTCCCTCAGCCGTCTTGAAATCGAGCGTTTGAGGGTAGAAAATCGTCATTGCCTTATCTTTCAGAGTCACGCGAGGCTTCTCTGCCGTAGGAGCGATATGGAGTTGCAAAAAGTCCGTGCTGATGCTGAAAGTAGAAGTGATGGGGACTGTCATTTCTTGCGTAGGATGTAGAAAAGAAAATAGCTTCACCCCTCATCGGGGCAAAGCTATTGATGTTGTTCCACCCCGATTCGAACAGGGACAGACAGAACCAAAAACTGTAGTGCTACCATTACACCATGGAACAATCCGCTTAATTGCACTGCAAAAGTAGGTATTTAATTTTATACGACCAAGACTTGATACCATTTTTCTGCATTTATTTTATCAAAATCCTGCTACTTTTGGGCGGTGGAGGTGCTGAGATGATCGACAATTCGGGCTTGAATGTCCTGCTGTATGCGCTGATAGAGTGGAGAGCGGGCGTATCCTGTTTGATGACGAAGCGCCTGTTCGAAAGGCTGGATGGAACGTTGATAGCCTGCGAGTTCGTTGCGGAGTTGCGTTTCGTGGTGCGCCAAATTTCTAATCTCTCTTTCTTGCGCTCGGCGAAGCACTTCGCAGGCTTTGCTCAGGTAAGGACCGATGATATTCTCCACCAAGTCGTGCCCTCGGAGGTAGAGGTAAGTCGTTTCTGGAGTGACTCCCAGCTGTTCCATCTGCGCGCGGAGGGGTGCATAGGTGCGTCTGCCTTCGGGGAAGATGTGTTGCAAGCGGGCAATTTGGCGGTTCACCTTTTGCCGAAGGATATTGAGTGTGCGCTCGGGATGCGCCAGATTGACATCCACGGGAGCGATAATTTTGAGCAGATCGCTCATGGAAAACGCCGTGTAGCGTCCGTAGCGATACGCCCATACGTTCCAAACGAAGAGGGGGAATACAATGATGGAATAGTGTTTGAGAAAGTTCTCGAAGTCGAACACCTGCCGATCCGTGAGGGTTGCCGCTACGCAGACATTGTGCAGGGAGGGGGCATAACACTGATGGTTCTCAATCGCGTAGGCAT
>JBHAFO010000247.1:0-7709 GCA_041856145.1 Alloprevotella sp. | reverse complement strand
GTTGTGCCGAAAAGCTTGGCAAAAAACTCGAGATTCTCCTCCACTGTCAAATCTTGATAGAGCGAGAATTTACCAGGCATATAGCCCACTATTTTGCGCACAGCTTGCATTTGTTTCTCCACGTCGAAGCCTGCGACCGTGGTGCGCCCCGAGTTGGGCAAGAGGAGGGTTGCCATGATGCGAAAGAGGGAGGTCTTTCCCGCACCATCAGGGCCAATCAACCCGAATACCTCGCCGGGAGCGACCGAGAAAGACACGTCTTTCAACGCCGCTACCTTGCCGTAGGATTTGCTGATATGGCTAACTTCTATTGCATTCATTGTTTCGTTCTTGGGAGATGGGTCAGAACTTCAAACTGCCGTACATTCCGAGCTTGATGCCTCCGTCGTTCTTCACAGCCACTTTCACGGCGTAGACCAAGGACGCACGTTCGTCGTCGGTGAGGATGGTTTTGGGCGTAAACTCGCTTTTAGAACTGATCCAAGCTATCGTGCCTTTGTAATTCTTACCTTGACCGTTGCCGTAGACGGTGGACACTTCGATCAGCTGCCCCACTTTGATCTTTGCCAACTGCTCGGAGGTGACATAAGCACGGAGGAAAACATCTTTCATATCCGCCATCTTGAAAAGCGGTTTGCCCATCGTCACAAATTCATTAGGTTCGGTGTATTTTTCTAAAACCATGCCAGAGGCTGGGGCTACGATGTGGCATTTGTTAAGCTGGTCGCGCAGCTGTTGCACCTGCGTTTCTGTCGTGCCTTGTTGCGCAGTGAGGGTGCGCTGTTGGGTGTTGAGGGAAGAGGTCAAGGCTACAATTTGCTTTTGCAATACCTGCATCTGGCTACGGCTGTCGTCCAACATTTTGCGCGGAGCAGCCCCATCTGCCACCAAAGCCGTGTAGCGGTTCACTTCTAACTCAGCCTTGCGGAGCTGTTCCTGCAAACTCGCAATTTGCTTAGCCATATCGGGGCGCTGGGCGTCGTAGGTGGCTTTGGTCGATTGCAGTTGGGCAATTTGCAGAGCTAATTGCACGGTGTCGATCAAGCCCACTTCTTGCCCCTCCGAGAGTTCCTGCCCTTCCTCTATTTGGAAGGCGAGCAAACGTCCAGGCTGTTCGGCATAAACGATCGTTTCGGTGCTTTCAAAAGTGCCCGTGGCGTCGAATTTCTTATCGGAGTTGGTGCAACTGGCAAGGGTGAAAGCTGTGGCAAAGAGGATATATAGGGGTTTCATGTGCTTAATTGTTTTGAGTAAATTGCAGGTCATACATTTCTTGGAGGAGTTGGAGCTCGTGCATCGAGCGCTGGAGTTTGGCTGTGTTCTCGTTGTGGATTTCCTTGATGAGATCATTGATATTGATGATGCCGTGGCGGAGCTTTGACTCGGACGACTGTCGCACCTTCGAGCGCAGGTCGATAATACTGTTGTCCTCGTTCAGCAGTTGGCGATACTTTGCCATGTTTTCTTCCTGTTGTGTCTGCTCCAACTTGTTGTTGAAAAGGAAAATTTCTTGGTCGTTGAGAATGGAAGAGCGTTGCAATGCCAATTTTCTTTTGTCATTCTTACGGGTGTAAAGAGGCGAGATGTTCCACGAAAGTTTAAGACCTATCATACCGTTGAGCGTCCATTCTCCGTCCATCATGGCTTGGTACATGTTGTAACCAGGATAGCCGTAAAATCCTGAGGCAAATGCGCTCAAACGGGGACGCAGGTTGAGGTCGAGCGTGCGCTCTTGCAAATTTGTCAGCTCAAGCTGTTGGGTGTAGAGCTTTAGCTCGGGGCGACGACTTTCTGTCTTGGCGAGATAAGGCGCAGGCTTGACGAGCGTGCTGATCTCTAAGTTGGTGAAAATGCCAAGCATACGGCGCAAGGCTGTGCGCTGTGATTGCAATTCTGTGGCAGATTGAACGGCTGTCAAACGCTCGGCACGGATGGCGTTGTAGTCGCTCTCGGAAGCCGTGCCGCCTTTGAACATCGACGCCAACTGCACCTCGTTCGCCTCCAGGAGCTTTTGTAGCTCTGCGTTGAGTTGCAATTTTTCCTCCACCAAGAGAATGCCGAAATAAAGGGCATTGACGCGCTGGCGCACTTGGTACATTGTCACTTCATTCTGCACCTCTTGCACGAGCCCTTGTTGCTGGGCGATGGCTTTTTGTTGCTTGATCTGTCCACCGTCATAGACCGTTTGCGCCACATCAACGCCTAATTTATATTGGTCCTTACGGAGTCCTTTGATCGTGTAGCCCTGCTGTGTCATCATATTGCTCAGGGCGGAGGGCAAACTCACGGTTTCGCTTTGCAATGTGGCTTGTGCCGTGGCTTGGACTTGCGGTAACCAGCCTTTGTTGATGTTGTCAATGTTCAGCGCAGTGGTTTGTTCAATGAGCGACTGGCGCTTGAGGAGCGGATAGTTGGCTTGCGCCGCCTGTTGGCAGGCATCGAGTGTCTGTCCCGAAAGCGGTAGGGCAAGAAGCGAGCATGCCATTCCGAACAATTTGTAGGCGATCTTCATCTTTTTCTATGCTTGAATTTCTTGGTGCAAAGGTAGGGCGTTCCAACAAAAGGGATATTATCTATTTGCAGTAAGCTATTGTCTTTTTGTTGGATTGCGCAGAGAAAAAATCCTTGAAGCCGCCTAAAGTATTAACTTTGCGTCATAATTTTAGTGCGTATGAGTGAGAAAAAGATACAGACCATCTCGGTGAAAGAATTGCAGGCGATTTACGAATCTTTGGACGAAAGGGACAGAGATTTGTTCATCGGTCAGAACATTGTTGTTGCGCCACGAGTGCCGTTTCATATCATGAGGAAAGTGATTGTACAACCAGTGCGTGTGCCAGAGATGCGCCTGTTTGTGTTGCGGAAAGGCTATGTCAGAGCCACCGTGAACCTCTTGCCCATAGAAGTGCAGGCGCAGGAACTGATTTTTGTAAATAGTAATTCGATTGTGGAAAGCTTTGAGGCAACGAACAATCCCGAGGGAATGGGTATTCTTGTCTCGCCTGCATTATTAAATATCGTCTGTGCAGGGCAAGTGCCAAAGGCTTTTGGGGGCGATGTTCGGCATTTCAAATTGTCGCTCACTGCCGAGCAGTTAAACTTCATCGATGCTTTGATAAAATTGATGCGCACCATGCTCCAACAACCGCACTACGAAGTCCGCGTATTCCAGCCTCTTCTAACTTCTTTACTGTGGTTCGTGCATCGTATTTGGGAGGAACAGATCTCGACCCAGCGCCAAGAGAAAGACCGAGAGGGACAGATCTTTGCCAAGTTCATCGACCTCGTTGCGCAACATGCCAAGACGGAACACCAAATCGGCTTCTACGCTGAACGCCTGTGCCTCACACCGCGTTATATGAGTACGGTTGTGAAAAAAGTGAGCGGGCGCAGTGCTAAGGAGTGGATCGATGAGGCTTTGGTCGTTGCCATTAAAATAGATTTGAAGTATAGCTCGAAATCCTTGAAGGAGATCGCTTATGAGGGGCTCTTCCCGAGTATGAGTTTCTTCAGTAAATTCTTCAAACGGATGACTGGGAAAACGCCCTTGGCTTACCGCCAAGAAAAGGGCGAAGGCGAAGAGTAAGGCACGAAAGCCTCCTACAAAAAAATCATCTCCCCGAAAGTCAATCGCTTTCGGGGAGATGATTTTACTTTGCGGCAGTTTTTTAACCGAGGTACTTTGCTAAAACCTTTATGTCGCCACATTCGCGCAAACGGCGGAGGGCGCGTTCTTTGATCTGGCGCACACGCTCACGAGTGAGGCTCAAGTTGTTGGCAACCTCTTCGGCTGTCATTTCGTTGCGACCAATGCCAAAGAGCATTTTGAGCACCTGCGATTCGCGCTCGGTCAGCGTTGAGAGCGCAGTCTCCAAGTCGCTGAGCAACGATTCACGGTCCACAAGATAGTCTGTACCGAGGGCATTTTCGTCAGTCATAATATCAATCATGCTGTTCGACTCGTCCTCTTGGAAAGGGGCATCGACCGAAACTTTTTTGCCGTTAGTGCCCAAGGCTTCTTGCACCTTTGAAACTTCGGTGTCAAGAATTTCTGCTAATTCTTGTGCCGATGGGCGACGCTCGTGCTCCTGCTCAAAATTCACAATAGCCTTCGATAATTTACTTTGGAAACCTACCTGATTGAGCGGCATACGCACAATACGACTTTGCTCGGAGATGGCTTGAAGGATGCTCTGGCGGATCCACCACACAGCGTAACTGATGAATTTAAAACCGCGAGTCTCATCAAACTTTTGTGCCGCACGGATCAAGCCCAAATTACCCTCGTCAATGAGATCGTTCAGTGCCAAACCTTGATTTTGATACTGCTTTGCCACACTGACAACGAAGCGAAGATTGGCTTTCACGAGGCGCTCGAGAGCCTTCTGCCCATCTTTGCCACCACGGTGAATGCGTTGTGCGAGTTCAACCTCCTCATCTGTAGAAATCAACTCCTCACGGCCGATTTCGACGAGATACTTGTCCAAAGCCGCACTCTGGCGGTTGGTAATACTCTTGTTGATTTTTAGTTGGCGCATACGTATCAATTAGATATTTGGGATACAAAGGTACGAAGAAAAAGTGAGCTGGCAAAATTGATGGGAGGAGGGGAAGGTAGATTTTCAAGGCGTTGTGATAACCGACTGATCGCTTCAAAATCTTAAAAACAGCACCGAAAATTTAAGATTTAGAGGGGATAATTTTGTTTTCTCGGGAGGGATAATTTTGGGGAGTTAGGGCTTGAATTTTCGGGAGGCGCAGATTGATTTTTCAAGAAGCACACCTGGATTTTCTTCTTGCGCCTCTCGGAAATTCTTCTTGCGCCTTCTGAAAATTGGGGAGGCGTAGGAAGAGTGGAGAGAACGGTATAAAAATATGGGAAAAAGGCTATCTGATAGTCTTTGTCCCACTTCTTGCTACTGCAAAGATAAGCCAAAAACGGGCGAATCCCAAATCGAAATGTTGCGAAAGGTTAAGAAGATCTTTCCGCTGCGATTATTTGTCTTCAGAAAGGCTGGATAGGGAAAAGCTAAAGAAGCGTTGTTCCTTAATTATAAGCTCGGAGTTGTCTATTCTGAGACCTCCTCTCCTGAGGGGGAATGGAGAGGGGCTTTCCCCTTCTCCTTGTCAAAACCCGACCCGCAGACGGCGCCACAACCAGCGGGGAATGCAACGCCAAAGGGCGACCAAAAGGCGGTAGCGGTGGTCGATGGTGCGGACGTGACGACGTTTTAATATGCTGTCTACAATGGCTGTTGCCACAACCTCAGGCGACATCAGCATAGGGAAATTGGCATTGCGCAGAAAGGGCGTGCAGACAAAGCCGGGGCGAATGTCTGTGAAATGAATGGGCAGTTGGCGGGCGTTGGCTTGCTGTTCGAGGGCTTCGAGATAGGTGGTTTGATAGGCTTTGGAAGCAGAGTAGGAGGGAGCAATGCCCAATCCTTTTGTGCCTGCAATGCTGGAAACGATGGCGATATGCCCTCTGCCTCATTGGGCAAAATAGTGGAACGCCACGTTGAGGCAATGCGTGAAAGCCGAAACATTTGTTGCCACGGTGTTTGCCTCGGCTTGTGGGTCGAGAGTAGGGTTCTGCGTACCAACACCTGCCACATGGAGGTAAATATCCGCACCGCCCATCATCTCAGCCAAGCGGAGGATGTCGCCATTTTCGTTGCAAGCATCGATGCGAAGTACAGAGGTTTGAGAGGGATATTGCGCTTGTAGGGCAGTGAGGGCTTCGGTGCGACGTGCTGCCAAGCCTACACGATGCCCCCGCTTGAGGAATTCTTGCGCCACGGACAGTCCGATGCCCGAGGAAGCACCGAGAATGAGGACGGCATAGCTCCGCTCTAATCTGTAGGCATGGGAAGATGTGTTAGAAGTAGTCATCTTGTTTTTACTGAAAGTATGGGGCAAACAAAACGCTTGGCTCAAAGGTCAGCGCATGCACCTCGGCGTTGTTACAACTTGGGAGGGTGTCATTGTCGCAGACGCTTGAGCCAAGCGTTCTTATGCAATTTGGCGTATTAGCCCTGCGCTTCGATCCAACGACGAGCGTTTACAAAGGCTTCGATCCACGGGGTCACTTCCTCTTGGGTGCGCTCCATAGGATAATAAGCGTTCTGCCAAGGGAAGATGCTCCGCTCAAGGTGAGGCATCATAGCCAAGTGGCGACCATCGTTGGAGCAGATGCCGGCGACATTGTAGTCCGACCCGTTTGGATTGCCGGGGTAGCCCTCGTAAGCGTAACGCATCACAATGTTGTACGCCTGCTCTCCGAGTGGCAAGGAGAACTTACCTTCGCCGTGCGCCACCCAGATGCCGAGGCGAGAACCGCTCAACGAGCCGAGCAATACGCTCTCGTTCTGCGGAATGTCTACGCCAAGGAAAGTGCTTTCAAACTTGTGCGAATTGTTGTGCAACATCTTAGCATAACCATCTGTCGCAGGAGCAATCAAGCCGAGTTCCACCATCAACTGACAACCATTGCAGACACCGAGCGAAAGGGTATCGGGACGGGCGTAGAAGTTGTCGAGTGCTTCTTTCGCCTTGGGGTTGTAGAGGAATGCGCCAGCCCAGCCCTTGGCAGAGCCCAGCACGTCGCTGTTCGAGAAACCGCCACAGAACACGATAAAGTGGATGTCTTCCAAAGTTTCGCGCCCTGAAACGAGGTCGGTCATCGTCACGTCTTTCACATCGAAGCCTGCAAGATAGAGCGAGTATGCCATTTCGCGCTCACCATTCGTTCCCTTTTCACGAATGATGGCAGCACGGATGCCCGAAGGTTCACGGCGGTCGGCACTGATGCCATATTGTGCCAACGTGCCCTTGAAGTCGTCCTTATGCAACAGCGTGATGGGCTGTTGCTTGTAGTTGTTGAAGCGTTCTTCAGCACAGCCGTTGAAACTTTGGTTCTTGTCCAAGAGATAGGAAGTGGTCATCCAAAGGTCACGGAGATGGTCAATGCCGAGCTGGTAAAGTTCGCCATCTTTCGAGAGGAGGATGTGGCGTTCTTCCGTGGGGCGACCGAGTTCTGTGCAGTCGATACCAAAGCTGTCGAGGATGCTCAAGAAACGCTCTTCAGCCGTATCGGCAACTTGCACCACGATGGCTGGATTTTCCGCAAAGAGCGTATGGGCGAGGTCGTAGCCCTCAAAAGCATCGAGGTTAAGCTCCAAACCGCCCTCCGTATTGGCAAAGCACATTTCCAAAAGGGTGGTGATCAAACCGCCTGCGGAAACGTCGTGGCCTGCCAGCACCAAGCCCTCTTTGATAAGGTCTTGCACGGCGTCGAAAGCCTTTGCAAAACGCACAGCATCCTTGACCGTAGGCACGTCAGAGCCTACAGCGCCCAGACTTTGCGCAAAGGCAGAACCGCCAAGGCGCAAGCTGTCGGCAGAGAAGTCGATGTGGAAAAGTTTAGATCCAGCCACTTGTTGCAACACTTGGGGCACTACGCCACGCACGTTGCTCACCTCGCCTCCAGCACTTACGATGACTGTTCCGGGAGAGATTACTCGCTCGCCATCGGGATACTGCTGGGTCATTGACAAGGAGTCCTTGCCTGTTGGCACGTTAATGCCGAGTGTGCAACAGAAGTCGCTCAAAGCCTTCACGGCATCATACAATCGGGCATCTTCGCCCTCTTGCGAGCGACACGGCCACATCCAGTTGGCAGACAGCGATACGGTGCGTAAACCATCGGT
>JBHAFO010000246.1:0-9577 GCA_041856145.1 Alloprevotella sp. | reverse complement strand
CAATGATTTTCTTGCGCATACGAATATCCAACTGACGCTGTGGTGGTATTTTGTTGAAACATCCGCCACAGGCGTCACGTTCCACATAAACGATTCCAAGCCCGTTGCGAGAATTGCGACGAATACGCTTAAAGGCTGTCAGCAAGCGGGGTTCTACTGCAATCTCCAGTCTTTCCACATCATTGCGCAAGCGCTCTTCTTCAAGCTTCGTCTCAGAAATGATGCTATCGAGTTCAGCCTTTTTGGCATCAAGATCAGCACGGCGAATATCCAAACGCTTGAGAATACTGTTCAAATCTTCTTTGCGAGTATCGATTTGCTTCTGAGCTTCACGTATCTTCTTATTCTGCAACTCTACTTCTAAGCCTTGATACTCAATTTCTTTTGTAAGAACATCGTACTCACGGTTATTCTTCACCTCATCGAGCTGGCTTTTGTAGCGATTCTGAATAGCCGTCGCACTTTCAATTTCCTCCTTGCGCTTAGCAATTTCCTCGGTCAAATTTGCAATATCTTCGTTGTACTTATCAGCTCTGTGCATCAAGCCTTCAATTTCGTCAGAAAGGTCTTGCACTTCCAAAGGGAGTTCGCCACGAAGCGTTTTGATCTTATCAATTTCAGACAAGACAGTTTGCAATTTGTAAAGTGTCGAAAGTTTTGTTTCGACAGACATTTCAGCTGGATTTTCTTTCTTTGCCATAATCTATTTGCCAGTTTTGAATTTTATATTCGCTTGCTATAATATCTAATAGGACTTGTTGTTTGTGGATAAACGATGGTCTCAATTTCGGGATAAGTTTCTTTGATGATTCGCTCCATCAGCTCGGGAACATATCGTTCGCTCTCATAATGCCCGACAGCAAGAAGCCAAAGGTGTTTCTCCCAGCCATGGTAATAATGATAGCCTATTTCACCTGTGATAAAAGCATCGGCTTCTTGTGCCACAGCATCTTGAAGTAGAAACTCCCCTGCCCCTCCACAAATGGCAACTTTCTGAATTTCTTTCTTCTCAGCCCTCGCATATGCAAAAGTCTCAGTTTGAAATACCGTCTGTACCAAGTGTAAAAAATCAGCCTCGTTTAATGGAGTTGAGAAATGGCCAATAGCACCACTCCCATAGTGAACATCTCCCCGGCTCTCATTTCGCAGAAATGTCACGTCTTGTAAACCTAACTTCTCTGCAATTTGAAACGACACACCATTCTTGGCGTTATCCAAATTAGTATGCGCTGCATAGAGTGTGATATTATTAAGTATTGCCAAACGTAGGCAACGCTCCACAAGGGTGCTATCCCCTACTCTCTTTACGCCTCTGAAGAGCAACGGATGATGCGCTACAACCAAATTGCATTGATGCGCCACAGCATATTCTATCACTTCTTCAGTTACGTCCAAACACAATAAGACCCTTGAAGTTTCCGCTTCTGTTAATCCTACTTGCAAGCCAGAGTTGTCATAGCTTTCCTGCAGAGGCAGAGGAGCGAACATTTCAAGGGTCTTAACGACATCCTTTATTTTCATTTGGGTCTAATTATTCGTGACCAACCAAGAGCCACTTTCTTTAGTAGATGCAAAGGTAATGATTTTGAGAAAGAAGGCAAAGGCTTTCCCTCTATTTTCATACTAAGATTTACGCAGGAGATCGATCATCATCATTTGCTCCAATCTGTTGATGCCACCTTTTTGTAGCAGTTGCTCGTCTTCCTGGAACAATTCGGCTGAGAGTGTTGTGTTCGGAGATTGTTGCAAGAACTCCTTATAATAGGTCACTGCCATAGCCACCTGTCCACTCAACCAAGCAGCGTGTCCAGCATTCATAAGATCTGATGGCGCTTTGCTTTGTGAGAGTAGTTTTTGATATTGCTTCAGCGCACTTTCGGGACGTTGCAATGACAACTCACACCAAGCCAAAGCACTTTGCGCCGCACTGACTTGCGGATCTAAGTACACCGCTTTCAAAAGCAATCCGTGCGCTTGCTCATATTCTCCTTGCTTCATATAAACAAGAGCTACGAGCATCAAACTTTGCACATTGTCTGCATCGAGTGAGAGGAGCATCTGAGAGGTGCGCAACGCATCGTCAAATCTATTGGCTCGTTGGTAGCAATTCGACAAAGCCGTCAGTGTCCAAGCATCTTCTGGCGAGAAGAGTAATACCTTCTCATAAGCGAAGATTGCCCCCTCTGCATTGTTAAGCATTTGGCAGGCATAGCCCCATTTCCCAAACAATTCTGTAGCCTGCATCGCATCTGTTTGTTCAAAGGCAGAGGCGCGTTGAAACAGGAGAGCCGACAGCTCAAAATTCTTTTGCTTAAACTGGAAGTCTGCCAACTCCATCAAGACAGTTTTGTTATTAAGGGCATCCTTGAATGCTTCTCTTTCTGTGAGTAATAGGTCTTGGCGGAAAGGATTGACGGCTTCACGCTCTGGGAGATTGAAGAGCGTGAAAAAGCGGTAAAGGTCCTGCAAGTAGATGCGCAGTTCTCGGCTGAAGGGGGCTTCCTTCGTTTGCAATTCATCTGCATTGAGCGACATCGCAAACTGTTGTTGTATCATTCTGCGTTGCTTCTCGGGCATGGCTCGAAAGAAGAAAATCATTGAATACTTGTCCGAGTTGCAGAACAAGGGCGATCGCTCTAAGGCTTTGCAAAGTTCCAAATCGTCTTTCTCCTTTTCCAAATCAAGATTGTCCAAGATGAAAGGGAAGAACCAGTTGGCTGCAGCATTGAAGAAAGGAATACTGTCTTTCATAGAGGAGAATGCACCGATATATACATCTGCTCCTTGCTGTTGATATTCTTGGATTTTGCGCATCGAGTCGCTGATTTCCGAAAGTCTGCCATTGCGTTCCCACTCAGGATTGGCTGTGAGCTTGGACAGTCCTTCAGCAAAATTCTGCTCGTCAAATCCTTGTTGCTTTCTCAACTCCTCGGCAGTCTTCATGATGGAAGGCAGAATTTCCTCCCGCATCTGCTTCTGAATTTTCCTACTCTCGGAAGTAATGAACATTTGTAGCTGGAGCTGTTGTATTTCCTTTGTACTCAAAGCCTCTTCTTGCAAATACTTATTCAGCTCATCTATCAACTCAGGGTAAAGTAGCCATTGCTTCTCGTCCTTAATATAGCTAAGTACAACGCCTACCAAAGCCCGCACACGCACCATCGGCACAGAGCCTACCGAATACTTCAAGAGTATTCCAGCCTTTCGTGGGTCGAAGTTGGTGAGCAAAGCCAAGGTTGTACCACTAAGTATCATTGCCTGTGGGGCTTCTCCGCCTTGCGCCATTGCTTCAAGCATAGTCAAGTAATCTTCTTGTGTCCACTGTCCCGAAGTGTAAATGCGCTCAAAAAGCGTTTGCACCGACACCCCCTTGCTGATGCTCTCGGCAACAGTAGCAGGCACTTTCATCGCTTGTAAGGTCTTTGCCACAGTACAATAGTACGTCCCTTTTTGTTCAGCCAAATGGCGGTACAAGAGTGTGTTTATCAGCTCAGATGCCTGTTGCAAGAACTTATTGTAAAGCCTTTCACGCTCCAAGTCAATACCGCCTTGCTGCATAAAGGTTAGCATTTGCTGGTACGCTTCCTCAATGCTTAGCAAACGCTCTGACACCTCCCAGTCGGGACGCTCTGCCAAGAGTTGCCCTATGGCGTGCAAGGCGTCCGATAATCGTTGCTCGGCGATAGCTTTGCGTGCATCGTTCAGCAAAGTTATATAAGTAAACTGCTCCATCTTACATTATATTATATGGTCAAGGCATCACGCTGGTTGAGTATGCGCCATCCAATCCTTTCTTACTGCCCTTGCGACGTTCGAAATAAGGCGCAAGATCGGAGGGCTTATAGAGCGTAGGACTTTGCAACTTAGCATACTGCTGTTTGCTGTTCAACACGCCTTGTGGATAGTCCAACAGCGTTTCTATTCTTCTCAAAATGGTTGTATCAGGCTGAGCATTGAGTGCAGAAACCCCAGCATCGTACACTTTTACTAATAACTTCAACCGTTTCTTTTCCTTGCCAAGCACACTGTCCGAAGCCACAAAGCCTAATCTCCACTGCGAGAGTTTGGGCGTTAAAAGGCTATGCCCCTTGGCTTGCGCCATTTGAAGATAAGGTTGTGGCAATACAGCTCCGTCAATCTGATTACCATCGAGCATCATCGTTCGCAAGGGATAACTATTGATTTGTGCCACCAAGACACGATCGTAAGGCAACTTAGCCGTTTCTTGCACCTGTTCACGCACAAGGTCGAGCATGCTAAAGCGTTCAACTGCCAGAGTGCGCTCGTCTATTTGTGCCACCTTCTTCATTCGCAACGCCTTGCAGGCAACAATGCCCACTTCACCTTGCATTGTGGCAAACAGTTTCAAATTCTCGCCCTTACCACGATGATAGGCAATGCGCACAAAGTCGAACATGCCCACCTCTGCGCCTTTCTTCTGTAACAATTCGCTCATGATCATTTGCGAATCGGCTTTCCGTAACACGAGCGACAGCCCCAAACTATCAGCCAAACCGTTTTCAACGGCATAGTAAAGCGGCACAGCCTCAAGGGTTGGCAACACTGCCACCTCCAAGGCGTTCTTCCCCTTTGTACGCTCGTCTTTGGGCTGGGCATTCTTGTCCGCTTGGCAGGCGAATAGTAAGGCGAGCAGTGCCCCTATAAGAGTCGTTACGCAAAGGCGATTAAAGAATTTGTATGTCATATATTATTATGGACTTAACTGCATTGTTCAGTTGGCGCACCAACTCTGTTCTTTTCATCATTAACTCGGAGCGAGCTGCAGGGAGCGACAAACGTACCACGAGTTTTTGGTTACGAATTTCCTTGCTCGCCGTAGCCTTAGCAATCCTCTCCCCCACTATTCCGTCCCAAGCAGCCATGAGTCGATACTCCAGCAGAGGCGTTTCCAATCCCATTTGGCGCAAATAGGCGGGCAGAATGTCGGAGAGGGTTTTAGGTGTCTTTCTTTCCATAATTCTCCGAAATGATATGTCCATCTCTCACTTGGAACAGCCGATACTCGTGCGTTGTCGCTTGTACAATTTGATCCAAATGCTCACGGTTAGTATCCGTAATAAATATCTGTCCGAAGTCTTCGCCCGATACATACTTCACGATTTGTGCCACACGGTCGGCATCCAACTTGTCGAAGATGTCGTCCAAAAGAAGGATGGGCACACGTTTTTCTCCCTTAGTTTTCAAGAAGAGAAACTGCGCCATCTTGAGCGCAATCAAATAAGTTTTGGTTTGTCCTTGCGAGCCCTCGCGCTTCACGGGATAGGTGTTCAGCTTAAATTCCAAGTCGTCCTTATGCGCTCCGTGCAGAGTGTAGCCAACGATGCGTGCCTTGGCACGCTCTTCCACCAAAATAGTTTTCAAATCGCCACGCTCTCCGTGGGATACGTAATCTATATCAACCTTCTCGATTGAACTACCGCCTAACTTCTGATACAAGCCTTGGAAAATGGGGCGAAACTCTTCGAGGAATTCCTTGCGCCTTTCGTAGATAACAGCCGCATCGCTTGCCATCAAATCTTCTAACACTTCCACAACGCCCCAGTCGGGTTCTTCCTCCTTTTTCATCAAGGCATTGCGTTGTTTCAAACTGCGCTCATAGCGCATCACAGCTTCCAAATATAAGGCATCGTATTGCGAGATCACGCCATTCAGAAAGCGACGTCTTTCGTCGCTACCGCCTGCGATGAGCGAAGAGTCAGCAGGCGAAATCAGCACGAGGGGAATTGTTCCGATGTGTTCTGCAATACGGCGATAATCCTTGTCGTTACGTTTCAAATGTTTCCGCCCACCCTGCTTCAAACTGCAAGTGAACAAATCCACACTGCCACTATCGTCCGTATATTCGCCCTGCAACATAAAGAACTCCTCGCCGTGCGTGATGTTGTAACTATCCACGGCATTGGTTGAACTTTTGGCAAAGGAAAGACAAAAAATAGTGTCCAAAAAATTGGTTTTTCCCATACCATTAGCCCCGACAAAGCAGTTCACATTGGGAGAAAACTGCAACGATGCCTCACGGATGTTCTTATAATTGAGAATATGTATGTGATTTAGTTTCAAAACAAAAGCCTTTAATTCTTCGTCTACCCGCAATAAGGGGTAGACTGATGCGTGCAAAGATAAAACTTTTGCCCCACATCTAAAGCACCCCATTGCAAGAAGGCACAACTTGTTGCGCCAATAATTTTCACGAGTGGCGCAACAAAACTTATCTCCTTGCGCCAACATTTTTGACTGGAGGGCTGATATTTTCGTTTAGTGGCGGAGAAAAACTTTAGTTTTCACTGATAATTATATAGATTTCAGTGCAAACTATATAATTATCAGTGAAAACTAAAGTTTCTTTGCGCCTCCAGCAAAGTTTCTCAGCGCAAAGAGGAAAGTTTTCTTCTGTATAGAGAAAACTTTGTTGGCGCAAGGAAGTTGTTTTTCCTAAGCCAAAAGGTTAGAATACCCACCTTTCAGGCGTCGTTTTAGACCGAATATGAGTAACTTTGCATATATTTCAATACACGTCCATTCTCTTTATGATTATTCTCCCCGATGGTTTGACGTCTGCCAATGGCTTACTCACAGCCTATTCCACTCTGCCACGCTCGCAATGGCAGAGCGAGCGGTTGCGCATCCTCTTACTCAATCTTATGCCAGAGAAGATGATCACCGAAGCCGATATTGTACGGATGCTGGAACATTCGGGGTATGACATTGAAATCATTCCTCTACGCATTGCAGGACAGCAGTATAAAACTACTCCTCAGGAATATGTCGAGGCATTTTACACGGATTTTCAAAATCTTACGGACGATTGTTTCGACGGATTGATTGTAACAGGTGCGCCCATTGAGCATCTGCCGTTTGAGGAGGTGCGCTATTGGAAAGAGCTTTGCCTGATTATGGATTGGGCTGAAACGCATGTTCGCTCTTCGCTCTATGTTTGTTGGGGTGCGCAAGCAGCGTTGTACCACCAATGGCAGGTGAACAAGCACGCTTTGGATGCCAAAATGTTTGGCGTATTTGCCTACGATTGGAAGGAGGAAGTACCCCTGCTCAGCAAAGTGGATCAACCCTTCGATATGCCCACAAGTCGGCACACGGAGGTTAGACGCTCCGACTTCCCCTCTGCCGAGTCTTTGCAAATTCTTGCCGAAAGCGAGGAAGCTGGCATCGGCATAGCCATAGCGCACAAGGGACGAGAAGTCTATATCACGGGACATTTGGAATATATGGCACAGCGATTAGACAACGAGTATCAGCGTGACTTGGCTAAAGGGCGTGCCATCGCTCCCCCACTCCATTATTATAATAACTCGGGACAGCCACGTTATCAATGGCAAGAAACCGCCTTGCAGATTTATCACAACTGGGTGAAGCATTACGTAGCTCCTCGTCCACGCTGAAACTTAGAATTTACACAATATTATATATTATCCCTATGTCTACAACTGACGACAAAAAGATTATTTTCTCGATGGTGGGGCTGAACAAGACCATTCAGCAGACCAACAAACAAGTGCTCAAGAACATTTACCTCTCTTTCTTCTATGGTGCTAAAATTGGTATCATCGGTTTGAACGGTTCGGGTAAGTCTACTTTGATGAAAATTATTGCCGGCTTGGACGACCAATACCAAGGTGAAGTGGTTTTCTCCCCCGGCTATAGCGTGGGCTATTTGGCACAAGATCCTTATCTCGACCCAACAAAGACAGTGCGTGAAGTGGTTGAAGAGGGCGTGCAGGAAACTGTGAATGTGTTGCGTGAGTACAACGAGATTAACGATAAGTTTGGTTTGCCTGAATACTATGAGGACCCCGACAAGATGGATAAGCTCATGGCACGCCAAGCTGAATTGCAGGACATCATTGACGCTACTGACGCTTGGAATTTGGACTCGCAACTCGAGCGTGCAATGGATGCCCTTCGTTGTCCGCCCAGCGATCAACTCACGGAACATTTGAGCGGTGGTGAAAAGCGCCGTGTGGCTCTTTGTCGCCTCTTGTTGCAGAAGCCCGATGTGCTCCTCCTCGACGAGCCTACCAACCACTTGGACGCTGAATCTATCGACTGGCTCGAACAGCATCTCCAACGCTACGCTGGAACGGTCATTGCCGTAACGCACGACCGCTACTTCCTCGACCACGTGGCAGGTTGGATTTTGGAACTCGACCGTGGCGAAGGTATTCCTTGGAAGGGCAATTATAGTTCTTGGCTCGAGCAAAAGACACAACGCATGGCACAAGAGGAAAAGACTGCCAGCAAGCGTCGTAAGACCTTGGAGCGTGAGTTGGAGTGGATACGCATGGCACCAAAGGCTCGCCAAGCTAAGGGTAAAGCTCGCTTGAACTCTTATGAAAGTCTGCTCTCCGAAGACGTAAAAGAGAAGGAGCAAAAGCTCGAAATCTTTATCCCCAATGGTCCACGCTTGGGCAATAAGGTGATAGAGGCACAGCATGTAAAGAAAGCCTTTGGCGATAAACTCCTCTTCGATGACCTCAACTTCACTCTCCCACCTAACGGCATTGTGGGCGTGATTGGTCCTAACGGAGCTGGTAAAACGACTCTCTTCCGCCTTATCATGGGCTTGGAGAAAGCTGATGCAGGTACGTTCGAAGTGGGCGAAACTGTAAAGGTGGCTTATGTAGACCAACAGCACAAGAGCATTGATCCAGAGAAGACAGTCTATGAAGTTATCTCAGGCGGTAACGAGCTTATTCGTATGGGCGGAAAGGATATTAACGCCCGTGCCTATCTTTCTCGTTTCAACTTTGCAGGTGCAGACCAAGAGAAGCTTTGTAGCGTGCTCTCGGGTGGTGAGCGCAATCGCTTGCAATTGGCATTGGCATTGAAAGAAGAAGGCAACGTATTGCTCCTCGACGAGCCTACCAACGATATTGACGTGAACACGCTCCGTGCTTTGGAAGAAGGTTTGGACGACTTTGCAGGCTGTGCTGTCATCATCAGCCACGACCGCTGGTTCCTCGACCGCATCTGCACCCACATCCTTGCCTTTGAGGGTGACAGCAATGTCTTCTTCTTCGAGGGTTCATATTCCGACTACGAAGAGAACAAGCTCAAGCGTTTGGGCAAAGAAGAGCCTACCCGTGTGCGCTACCGCAGTTTGATGGCAGAGTAAAGCACACCATATATAATAGTTAAAGACGCATTTGCCTTTACAAGCAGATGCGTCTTTATGATTTCTCTCGCCGAGCAAATGCCCCTTTTCGGCAAAAAAGCCAACTTTCGTGTCGGGAGGAATTTGTAACTTTGCTTCATAATGAAAGAAGAACAGCAGATATATACGCCTCAAGTGCTGGAGTTCGTCACCATCAGCACTGAGTTTTGCAAACAGTTGGAGCAAGCCAATGAGGCAGAAAGTAAGGAGTTTATAGCCGTGATGTGTAAGCTCCTGCCAATGGTCTATGTGAAGGCATCGCTCGTTGGAGAGGTGGAAGAGTCTTCTGGCTTTATCCAAGAGTATGTCACCGAGGAAGATTACAACTTTGTGCGCTCAGCAGTGGCAAACTTGATGGGCGAAGACGACGAGTATCTCGACACCTTT
>JBHAFO010000245.1:0-6644 GCA_041856145.1 Alloprevotella sp. | reverse complement strand
CATCGGGCTAAGCATCGGCTTCTGGAAGTTCTGACAGATAGAAGAAAATCCCTGCATATAGTAACAATCCTCCCCACGCTTTGACTGTTCAAAGCGTGGGGAGGATGTTATAAAGTAACGAGGGTTTAGAACTCGAACTTCTCGATTTTCATCTTTGCCAAAGTGTTGATTTTCGCCGATACTTCACCCAGGAAAGGCTCGCGTTCCGCAGACCTTTCCTACGCCACGGCATAGCTCAAACACTACGTAGCTTGGCTCTGCTCGTTTGACTGAACAGAAAGGGGCATCAATTCAAATGCGCAGGCTGATTTCTCAGTAGAAAAATCGACCTACGCATTTGGTTATATATAGCCAATCTTAATAAAATGCAGTGTTGTGTTGGAAAAATTACTGTGGGACATTACTTCCACTCCCACACGGTACAGCCATAGCCACGGCCATATCCGTTATTGAGCAAGGTCACAGCATACTGATCGAAGCGCATAATAAAAACACTATTTTGACTACTCTCCCACGTCTCACTTTGCCAGTAAAATCCTTCTTCTCCAATTTTGTTCACATTACAACCTTGTGCATAACCGTAGGCTGGCAAGAACTGATAGTCGTCGGTATTTGTTGGAATGCCTGCAGTGTACTTACCTTCGTGTATTGGGAAGGCGACAGCTGTATTCCCTGGATTCGTCGTATCGAAGTTCGCAGCGTAGGCTGTGCTTGCAGCAGTTTTCACATTCGTGTTTGTATATGACGCTGATTGAAAAGCGGCATTCAAAGTTGCCATCTTAGGAATCCACAAACCACCTGTATAAGTCCGACCAAGATGCGACCAAACTGTTGTTGCGTCCCAATACATCTTTACCAAACCTTCATTCACAGCAATACAAATCCAAGCCAACTGTTTGGTTGTTGGGCATTTTGAGAAAGGCAGAAGTGTGCTCTTTACACGAGTGCCAGCTGTATATGGATACTTACTCCAGTTGCGAGGGTCACCAGTAGCCTCACGATTATGTGTATCTACTGTAGAGAGTGAAATGGGATTGCCACTACCACCTGATGTATAACCTGAAGAAGTCAAGGCGGAGGGATACACCACTTTTGTAGACCCAAAGTCTGACCAATAGTAAGCTAAAGCACCCCATTGCCAATACTTATCCAAACCTTCAGGTATCGCTTTCACGGAAGAGCGGATGTCATAAACCGTACCAGGGGCATAAGTGTTGGTTGTTGCATCGGTAGAAGTATCAACAATCTTTCGATGTGTCCAAGTCTTAGTAGCATCGGCACTCTGGAAGGTGTAATCTACATACAAACGGTGAACACCTGGATTTATCACAGCATAATAAGCCTCGTCGGCTGTGCCATCAATAGAAAAGCCACCAGAGCTACTCACATCGAGGGTGACAGACGATTTTGTATCACTTCCTCCGCTCAAACCGCTCGCACCCAAAGCGAAAGTACCAGCCAGAGCACCATTATCAGCATCCGTCACAGTGATGGATGTCAATTTGGGATTATAAGGAGTCAGTTTGGTGTCCTGCGTCCAGGGCCAAAAGGCAAGAAAAGTGGGAGCGTGCTCCAAGGTGAAAGAATAGCCTTCCCCAGAGGTGTTTTTGTTGGCAGTAGCATAACCTGCATCACCGCTTGCACCAGCATGGTCGAAATTGTTTGGAGCCGTTTGGGTTTGAGCAGCAGGAATCACCACTTGCGTTGGGCTTGTTGTTGAGGCTGGATTGCCGTTATAGAGCAAGGGATAGGAAGCTGCAGAGTAAGTCCCAGAGAAAGTGAAGCTACCAGAACTCATATCTGAAAAGAATGTCGCTCCAGTGCTTGGCTTCCAAACACCAGTACTCTGCTCCACCCAAATCTTTGTTTTATCGCTCTCCGACCACTTAAAGTCCAAAGAGCCACCGATGGTATGTTCTTTTAGAGCCGTCTTCACAGAGCGACCTAATTCGCTCATACGAGGAGCAGAACTTTGGGCAGGCACAGAAGAGAAAGAAGTTGTACCAACTGGCGAATAGTTTGCAATAGTGTCTATATTATCGTCGGAAGAACAAGCCACTGTCAAAAGCCCTAAACCAAGGGCAAATAATGATAGGTGTTTCATTTTGAAATATTAAAATAGGAATAACCCCTACACTTTCCCCAAAACTCCTCTACTCGCCCTATTTTAGATAGGACGATACTTGAGACTACTCCTTTGGAGAAGCACTTGATTAGGAAACAAATTGGTGTAGAAGTTATAATGAATGAGGAAATTGATAATAATTATATAGTCTATAGGAAATCCTGCCCTTTATAAGGGGCGAGCAAGAAAAACTTTAGTTTTCCCCTTCTTCGCTCCAAGAACTACCAAACGAGCTATCAAAAGGGTTATCATACTTGGGCGCGCCACCCTTAATTCCACCTCCAACGGCAGAGCCAGGGCTGCCTTGTCCTGAAGTGTTCAACAACTGAGAAGTGCAAACAACAATTTGGTTACACTGGGGTCGTACATAAGTCTTTTTCTTCATATAAATGTTTTTTGAATTTAGACACTTTCTTGCCCACATAAGGAATTAGATGTAGACCATAAGAAGCAACGTTTATTACTATAATTGTACACACGAAAAAGGCTATCTCTTTGCCTATCCTAACGAAAGGATAGGTCAAAGAGATAGCCTCTGTAAGATACTATCAATGAAAGAGTTTAGCTCGTTATGAGAGAGAGAGTAACATAATTCTTGAACTGACCAAGAGGAAAAACGAAAATTTCATCCTCAAATCAAAAAAACATTTCATCTTCTTGACTTTCCACCTGCAAAGATAGAAATAAAAGCCGAACTATCAATTATTTATATAAAATAAAACGAGCCACTCTTAACGCTGGTGTATAACTCTTTCCATGCCAAAGGCAGTATCTAAGCGGGCTATACTGCATTTAACAACCCAGGAAAAGAAAATAAAAAACTAAGGATGCGCTCTCACAAAGGTAAGATTTTTTCAGACCAAGAATCACAAATGCCAAACTCTCTCCCATATTTTCTTCCAAAACGCCCTCCCTAAACACCGATTCTCTCCCTCCAGCTTTGCATCTACAATTGCAAAATTACAACCGATACCTCTGGATTTCACAAATAAAAGCCTCTCACTGTTTGGCTCTTTATGAACACAACTCTCCCCGCATCCTTTTCGGGAAAACAGTAGAAACAAACAATCCTCCCCACGCTTTGACTGTTCAAAGCGTGGGGAGGATGTTATAAAGTAACGAGGGTTTAGAACTCGAACTTCTCGATTTTCATCTTTGCCAAGGCGTTGATTTCGCCTGCATACTTGGCAAAGGCTTCGCTCTTGGCGTGTGCCTCCAGAGCCTCAGCCGAAGACCAAGTTTCGCAGAACATCAACACCTCGGGGCGCGTAGCACTCTCGAAAATGTCGTAGCTCACACAACCTTCTTCCTTTTGAGAAATCTCGGTCAATGCCTTCGCTGCTGTCAATACAGCTGAGCGGGTTTCCTCTGTGGCGAGGATAAAACAATTCAAACGTATCATCGTTGTTTCTTCTTAATTAGTAAAACAAAATAGTGTAAGGGTTCGCACCCGAAGTGTGCTTGGTCAAGAATGTGCCATCAGCCTTGTATTCATAAACAAAGCCAGGGTTCTTATAGCCATTCTCAGCCGAACCAATATAGAGATAACCGCTATAAGGATTCACGCCCAAGAACGTGATACCTCTCGCAGGCGTTGTGCTTGCAGAGGCGAGGAAATTGGAGCTTACAAGGGCGTTGTTAGCCGTGTTGTAGGTCTTAAAGGAATAGTCAGTAGCGGTCAAACCTTTCTCAATCACAAAGAGAGTTCCGTTGCGCTCTGCGATGAAACTACCATCGCCCACCTTTGTGGACACATTAGCATTGTCAATCTTCCAAACCTCAGGGTTCACGCCTGTGAAATAGCCATAGTCGCCCACACAAACCACGAAGACATTGCCCTGTGCGTCTGTGATAATTTGGTTGTAAGGGTTCAAACCCACTTCAATCTTGGTGGGGGTTGGTGCACCGCCTGCATTGAAGTCAGAGAGGTTGAACTTGAGGACATAGTTCTTCTGCGTGGCAGTTCCAGTCCAGTCCATGGCTTGTGTCACATATACCGAGTTGTTTGCCACAGCCAAGGCATAGATGTTAGAGCCAGCATAGATTTGCGCCACCTTCTTGTTGGTCGCAGGATTGATGGCATAAACAGAGTCGCCACCGATTGCCAACACCAAATCGCCCGCAGCAGTCACGCCCTGAGGAGCGGGAAGAGCAATTTCTGTCACCTTGTCCAGCGAACTGTTGTACACTCCAACATATTGCTTGTACGCATCGCCCACATAATAGTAATCGCCCACCTTTGCCACATTCTGAGGCGTGTCGCCCAATGTGCCGTCGAGGGTCAATTGAAAGGTTGTCGTGTTGTTACTATAAGTGAACCAGCCCCACGAAGCCTTACCGTTGCCCATCGTAGCTTGGTTCACCACCACAGCACCATTCTTGCCTGCAGGCGTGAAAATATGACCAGGATCGTCACCAGAGTCGTCGCTATTACAGCTCACGAATGTTGGCAGAGCCAACAGCGCCGTTGCCAACGCTCCAAGCAGAAAGTTCTTCTTTTGCATATCGTTGTTTTTGAGTGAGAAGATATAATGATTATTCTCGGCAAAGATACATATTTTTGGGGACTTTAATAGGACAGACTTTAGGAAATAGGTTCACACAAAAACAGCCCAGCCTCGCACCGCAACTTCACTCTCTTTCAGCTTGACCGTTCCTGCTTTTTCAACAGGCTCTCCCTGTGCCACGACATAGCTCAAACACTGCGGGCGTGGCTCTGCCCGTTCAGCTGAATGGAAAGGGGCTAAAACCACCCTCTCAAGTTCCAAATTCATGAGGCGCATCAAGAAAAAACTCCAAGCCTTGGAAAAAATCCGGGAGGCGCATGAAAAATTTTCTCCAGGCGCAGGAAGAAAACACAACTTGCGAGCAAACACAAACAAGCATTTATTGTTTTGAAAATCAACAAATAACAAAACAAAATTCTGTCCATCCAAACGCCTCGAAACACCAAAGTCACAAAAAGCACTATGGTCGTGATAAACCTTTGGTCTTTGAATCTTTCTATCCAGTCAAGCGGGCAGAGCCACGCCACGTAGTGTTTGAGCGATGCCATGGTGCAGGAAAGGTCTGCGGAGAGCAAACTGTTCAACCCATTTCCTCCCTTATTTCCAACATCAACGGGAGGGTCGGATAGCTACAAAATCGCCCTTGACAACAGGCGGTGCTGTGACAAGGGCGATTGATGAGGCGAATTGATTTAACCATCAAAACATTTTCACGACGCGGTCTAAGGCGGTGAGGAAGGTGTCGATTTCGGACTTGGTGTTGTACATGCCGAAAGAGATGCGCGCCATGCCTTCTACACCGCAACGTGCCATGAGAGGCTGGGCGCAGTGGTGTCCCGTGCGAATGGCAATGCCGAGGCGGTCGAGCAATGTGCCGAGATCGAGGGGGTGGATGTCACCGACGTTGAAGGAGATAACGGCGTCCTTGCCTGGGGCTTCGCCGTAGATGCGGAGCTGGGGAATTTGCAGCATCTGTTCTGTGGCGTAGGCAGTGAGGGCGTGCTCGTGCTTGGCGATATGCTCATAGCCAATGCCTTCCACGTAGTCGATGGCTGCTGCGAGAGCGTGCGACCCTACGAAGTCGGGCGTGCCTGCCTCGAATTTATAGGGTAGACGCTCGTAGGTGGTTTCCTCGAACGATACCCGAGCAATCATCTCGCCACCGCCTTGATAAGGAGGCATGGCATCGAGGAGGGACTCACGACCATAGAGCACGCCAATGCCCGTTGGTCCATAGAGCTTGTGTCCGCTGAACGCCAAGAAATCGCAGTCCAAATCCTGCACATCGACTGCAAAGTGGGGCACGCTCTGGGCGGCATCGACCATAAACTTTGCGCCGTGGGCGTGAGCAATGCTTGCCATCTGTTTCACAGGATTGACCGTGCCGAGAACATTGCTCACCTGCACGATGCTCACGAGCTTGGTGCGAGGGGTGAAGAGGCGTTCGTAGGCGTCGAGGTCGAGCGTACCGTCGTCGTTCATCGGCACTACTTTGAGGACGATGCCACGGCGCTGGCGGAGGAGTTGCCAAGGTACGATGTTGCTATGGTGTTCCATCACGGAAAGGATCACTTCGTCGCCCTCCGAGAGAAAGGCGTCGCCAAAGGAAGAGGCGATGAGGTTGATGCTCTCCGTTGTGCCTCGGGTGAAGAGGATTTCGGCTGTGGAGCGGGCATTGAGGAAACGGCGGATGCGTTCCCGCGCGCCTTCGTGCAGTTCCGTGGCTTGCTGTGAGAGGTAGTGCACCCCACGGTGAACGTTGGCATTTTCGTTATAGTATTCGTGCGCAATGGCATCGACCACGCAGCGGGGCTTTTGCATCGTCGCAGCATTGTCGAAATAAATCAATGGCTTGCCATATACCTCCCGAGAAAGGATAGGAAAGTCGGCACGGATGTCGGTGATGTTCATAAAATATTATATATAAAACAAGCAGAACCAATCAACCTAAACTCTCAGCCCCCTTCCATCTCCCTCAAGGGGGAAGCCTCAGTACAAATCATTATATAATT
>JBHAFO010000244.1:0-7723 GCA_041856145.1 Alloprevotella sp. | reverse complement strand
AGCCATAGCAGGCTAAGAAAAAATGATTATTTTTGCAATAAAACCACGCCCTCTTGCGTTTCAAAGCAAGAGACCTAATAGTAAATAATACGCTCGAATGAATACAAACCTACGATTGTCATTGCGACAACTCTTATTGTGTGGACGCTTTGCGGTACTCGCTCTCTTCTTTTGTGTAGGGGTACAGCATATCTCGGCACAATCAATGAGTGACGAACAAGTTAAAACTTATCTCATCAAACAGCAACAAGCTGGCGCAGACCCTGCAAAGGTGTTGCCGGAGCTGCTGAAGCGGGGCGTTACTGTTGAACAACTTCAGCGTGTGCGCCGTAAGTATGAGAAAGAGATAAAGGGAGGTACAATGGGACAGACCTTTGAAAACACAAATGGCGATCGCAGTCGGAAGAATAATGGGGAGACTAAAACTTCTCAGCAGTTACGCTCCACTAAAGTGACGACCGAGGAGGCAGAAAAGCTGAGTCAGGAGGATGTGTATATGTCTATGAACCGTGAAATGTTCGCCTTCTTTCCCGACTCTACGGAAACGGAGAAAGAGAAAGGCATTCGTGTTTTTGGACGTGACATCTTCAACAATAAGAACCTCTCCTTTGAACCGAACATGAACCTTGCTACGCCCGAGAATTACCGCTTAGGGCCAGGCGATGCGGTGTTCATTGATGTGTATGGAGCGTCACAAAAAACAATACAAGGCAGTGTTTCGCCCGACGGCTTCGTAACTGTTGAAGGTTTTGGTCCCGTGCAGGTGAGCGGACTTACGGTTGCTGAAGCAAATGCCCGCTTGCGCTCACAGTTGGGGGCACGCTATTCGAGCTCCAAAATTAGGCTCACGGTGGGACAAACCCGCACCATCATGGTGCAAGTGATGGGTAATGTCAAAGCGCCAGGGTCGTATACGCTTTCAGCCTTTGCAACTGTGTTTCACGCCTTGTACATGGCAGGCGGTACAGATGAGCTGGGAACTTTGCGTAACATCAAGGTGTATCGTGGCGGACGCTTGGTGTCCACAGTAGACCTCTACGACTATATGCTCAATGGCAAGCTCACAGGGAATGTGCGCTTGGCGGATAATGATGTCATCATGGTAGACCCTTACGAATGCTTGGTGGCTATCACGGGTAAGGTGAAGCGTCCGATGTATTATGAGATGAAATCTCGTGAAAGTGTCGGTACGCTCATTCGCTATGCAGGTGGTTTTACTGGTGATGCCTACCGCAAGAGCGTGCGCTTGATTCGTAAAACAGGACGTGAGTACTCAATTCACACCGTAGGCGAGTTTGAAATGAATGCGATGCAATTAGCCGATGCAGACTCTGTGAGCGTAGATTCAGTACTGCCTCGTTTTGAAAATCGCGTTGAAGTGCGTGGCGCTGTGTTCCGTCCAGGAGCTTACGAAGTGGGCGGACAAATCAGTAGTGTGCGTGAGTTGATTCTTGCTGCTGAGGGACTTCTTGAAGAAGCCTTTACGGCTCAAGCTGTTTTGCACCGCATGCGCGAAGACCGCACGTTGGAGGCAGTTCCTGTAGATGTAGATGGCATTATGAGCGGAAGGGTCGCAGATATTTTGTTGAAGAAGGACGATGTACTCTTCATCCCTACAAAACAAGACATGATGACGGAGCGCACACTGACAATCCATGGTGAAGTGTTCTCGCCAGGCGTATATAAATATGCTGAGAATACCACGCTGGAGCAATTAGTGTTGCAAGCTGGCGGTTTGAAAGACGCAGCCTCTGTTGTGAAAGTGGATGTGGCGCGTCGCATGAGTAATCCACGGGCTTACACCACGGATAGCATTATTTCGCAGGTATATACTTTCTCGCTCAAGGAGGGCTTTGTTATAGACGGAACGCCCAACTTCACGTTGAAACCCTACGATGAAGTTTATGTGCGCCGCAGTCCAGGTTATTCCATACAGCAGAATGTGGAAGTGCGTGGGCATGTGATGTTTGCTGGAACCTATACCCTTTCGAAAAAGAATGAGCGTTTGAGTGATATTATCAAGTCGGCTGGTGGTGTGACCAATAGTGCCTATGTGCGCGGGGCACGCTTGGAGCGTCGTTTAACTGAGAGCGAGCGCATCCGATATGAGAACACACTGAAACTTTCTCGCTCTCAAATGGGGGCAAAAGACTCTATCGATAATCGTAAGCTCGAAATCTCTGATATCTACTATGTAGGTATCAATTTGGAGGAAGCCTTGAAAAATCCTGGTTCAGATGCTGACGTGGTTCTTCGAGAAGGAGACGTAGTTGTTGTACCTGAATACAACAGTACTGTGCGCGTCAGTGGCGATGTGATGATGCCTTCCACTATTCCATATACCGAGGGACAGAAAATGAAATGGTATATCAAGAATGCTGGTGGGTATAGTCCAAATGCCAAGAAGAGCAAGGCTTATATTGTCTATATGAATGGCACGGCTCGCAAGCTGACCAAGAACACAGAAATTCGCCCGGGTAGTGAAATTATTATCCCCGCCAAACCACCTCGCACGGGGGTTAGCCTTGCGCAGTGGCTATCCATCGGAACTTCTTTGGCTACGATAGCCACAATGATTGTGACCGTTGCAAATCTCGTTAAGTAAAGCCTTTATCCTCAGAATATATGATGGCAGAAGAAAAAGAAGTGCAGGGCAAAGAAAAAGGAATAGACCTTGCTGTCGTGTTCCAAGCCCTGTGGAAGCGTAGACGCCTATTTGCGATTACTTTGAGCATTGGATTGGTCTTCGGAATCGTGTTCAGTTTCAGCATTCCTAAGACTTTTGAGAGTAAGGCTATACTCGCGCCTGAAGTGTCGGCAGCGAGCGGACTTTCCAGCAACCTGAGCGATTTGGCTTCGATGGTGGGTGTGCAAATAGGAAGCTCTTCTGGGGCTTCGGTCGATGCGATCTATCCAGAGCTATACCCAGATATTGTTGGCTCTTCACCCTTTATCGCAGAACTCTTTGATATCTCTGTGTCTACAAAAGGCGGTGAACTGAAAAACATCACGCTTTACGAATATTTGGAAAAGCACCAAGCCTCGCCTTGGTGGAGCAAGATGATGGGCGGTCTGGTGAAACTTTTGGGCGGGAAGAAGCCTGAAACGCCTGCCGACGCTCGCCAAACCAACGCCCTGCAATTCTCCAAAGAAGAGGAGGAGGTCGCTAAAACTGTGCGCAATATGATGCTGTGTTCCGTAGACCGCAAGACGAGTATTATTACTATCACTGTCACGGCACAAGACCCCTTGGTCGCAGCCACAGTGGCGGACTCGGTGCAACGCCGACTGCAAGAATATGTCACCAACTATAGGACAAAGAAGGCGCGCGCCGACTTGGAATATACCGAGAAGCTTTACGTGCAAGCCAAGAAGGATTACGATGCTGCGCAGAAGGCTTATAGCGATTACGCAGATGCCAACTCTGATCTGTTGTTGGAATCGCTGATCACCAAGCGAGACGAGTTAGAGAGTGAGATGCAACTGCGCTTCAATATCTACAACCAGCTGACACAACAAGTGCAGATGGCAAAGGCGAAAGTACAAGAGAACACGCCAGCCTTCACGCAGATACAGCCGGCACAGATCCCGGTATTAAAAGCAGGACCAAAGCGTGGAATTATCATTGTGATATGGTTCCTGTTGGCGTTCTTCTGCACCACGATTTATGCCACAGTAACTGAAATTAGACTGAAGGATAAGGAGAAGAAAACGGAGGAGGCTCTTCCTTTGCTCACTGAGTAATGTACATTTTTGCAACCCTGCTCTTTACATTTTTTGCACTTCTGGAAACAGCCACTCCCAAGCTCATCCAGAAGTACAAATTCGTGTTTGCATTCATCGCCTTCTCCTTCCTGATTGTACACGATGGGCTTCGTTGGGAAACGGGAAGCGATTGGATGGCTTATTTGACCTTTTTTAATGATGTAGATAGCATGGGTTCGGAGGACATCTACTTTGAGCCGGGATATTTTCATCTGATGCAGAGTGTGCGCTTTCTGTCAGAAGATTATACAGCCTACCTGCTTGTACACGCCATCATCTTCTACAGTTGCATCTTCTATGCAATCTTCAAACTCTCGAACGCTCCGTTCCTAAGCATCCTCCTACTTTATATGGTCACCCTCCCTTTCTTGGGAATGAACCGCCAATTCTTGGCGATGGCAATAGCGATGGTAGGGTTTGTTTTCTTGGTGAAGAAACAAACGTGGGTGTTTGTGCTATTGGTACTCTTCGCTATGTTATTCCACAAGTCGGTGGCTTGTTGCTTGGTGATGCCCTTCCTGATGCGCCGTTATAGTAATATCGTCTTGATTACTCTGCTTTTAGGCGCAATAGCCATCTCTTTCACGGGCATTATCAATAAGTTCTCGCCCATCTTGTCCTTTTTGATTATGGACGCCAAGCGGAGTGACGGTTACGCAGCTGCGACAGTTGAGATTTCTTTAGTTGCTTCCACCATATCCTTGGCGCGCAAGTTGATATGGATAGTCCTTCTGATGTATTATGACAAGGCGGTTGAAGGAAAAAGCCGAAGCTACACTTTTTTCTTCAATGTCTACTTCGCCTCCATTTTGGTCTATGTGCTCTGCAACGGCACGATGCTCCAGTCCGTGGTGTCGCGCATGCTCATCTATTTTAATATTGCAGAGATTTTCATCTTGCCCTATTTGCTGACGGTTTTCAAACCCTTGCGAGACAAGATTATCTTGATCTTACTCTTCGGAGCATATACCTTTATCAGTATTCAAAAGGGCATCTCCAACTATGGAGAGGACAAGGACTTCTTCACCCCTTATAAAGGATTATTTATTAACGCCAATTATACCAAGTACGATGTCCACCAAATTGAATAACGTGCGTCTTCTTTGCCGGAATATCGCCATGGGCTTTAGCATTCATCGGGTGTTCGCTCCCCTCATTCCCCTTTTGAAAGAAGAGAGTGAAGCCCTCTTTGTCAATGAAGCTCCTGCGAAGGGAGCATCGCCTGTGGCGTTGTTGCAAAACCTATGGTGGGCGTTCCGACACCATCGCCGTGGCGAGATTTGCCACATCACAGGCGATGTACACTACCTCCTCTTTGCCCTTCCCTTCGCCCGCAGAGTGGTGACGGTACACGACCTTATCATTTTGCGCCTTGGCGGTTCGCCCCTTTGGCGTTGGTTGCGTCGCAAGATATGGCTCTCGTGGTCGTTGCCCTTGGCAGACAAAGTGGTTTGTATCAGTGAAAGCACAAGACGAGAGCTTCTCGAAGTCTGTGCACTCGACCCTCAAAAAGTCGTCGTCGTTTATAATCCTGTCGATCCCATTTTTCAGCCCCTTCCCAAGGCTTTCGATACAGAGCAGCCCCGCATCCTGCATATCGGCACAAACTGGAACAAGAATGTCGATCGCACCATCGAAGCCCTGCGAGGCATTCCCTGTACACTTGTGATTGTGGGCGAATTGTCGGAGGCGCAACACGCCGCACTTCGCCAAGCACAGATCGCTTACGAAAATCCCATTGGCTTGTCCGACAAAGAGATGAAGTCGCAGTACGAACGTTGCGACATCGTTTCTTTCCCCTCCCTCTTTGAAGGCTTTGGTATGCCCATCATCGAAGGGCAGGCTGTGGGGCGTCCGATTCTCACTTCCGAGATTGCGCCCCTTACTGAAGTGGCTGCCGATACTGCCTGCTACGTTCAGCCCGAAAGCATTGAAAGCATTCGCCAAGGCTTCTTGCGTATCATAGAAGACGCCTCCTATCGTGAAGCACTCATAGCCAAAGGTTTTGAGAACGTGAAGCGTTTCACAGCCCCGCATATCGCCTCGCAATACTTAGCCGTTTATCGCTCACTCTAATAGTATTTCCCAATGAAAGTTGCCATCATCGGCTCGCAAGCCATTGACTCTTTGGAAAGTAACCTTGCCGAAGCCTTTAGACATAAAGCACATGAGGTGCATATCTTCGATGTGATGTCTCGCAAGTGGGTGCAAAACAAATACGGCATCCAGCTCGACACCCTGTTGCGACGCTTTGTCAATCGCTACGACGAACGCCTCTTCATTCACCAAGCCGAGGAAGTGATTGCGCACCGCCCCGATTTGGTCATTTGCACCTATCGCTTCATTCACCCCACCTTTGTGGCAATGGTCAAGGCAAGTCTGCGTTGTCCCGTGGTGCAACTCAACCCCGACGCACTGACCACTTTCGAGCTGCAGCAAGTGTTCGCATCGCCCTACGATGTATGGTTTACAAAAGATCCCTATATCCAGCAATTCATGCGGAACAACATGCGTTTGAATGCCAAGCTCTACAATGAGGCTTTCAGCCCACGTTTGCACCCCCGTCCCACGATGTCGAAAGCCGATGCAGAGCGTTTGGTAAAGATAGATGTGATGACTTACGGCACAATCTATCCTTATCGCTCGCAGATGTTGGCTGCAGTGTTGGAGGCAGGCATTGACCTGAAAGTTTATGGCACACGTCCGCACCGTTTCTTCGATGCCCGATTAGATACGGCATATCAGCGTGAGTACATTACGGGCGAGCGCAAAAGCCGATTGCTCTTTGGGGCAAAAGTAGTCTTCAATCAAATGCACTACGCAGAGATTGAAGGCGTCAATAATCGCTTCTTTGAGGTCAATGGTTCAGGAGCTTTCCAACTCTCGGACTATCGCCCCATTCTTCACGAGCTTTTGCCCATCGATCCCGAGTTGGTGTCATTCCGCACGATCGACGAAGGCATTGAAAAGATCAAGCACTATCTGGCTCATCCCGAGGAGCGTTATGAAATTGCAGAGAAGGTTTACAACCACTTCATGCAACACTACACTTACGACAACCTCGTGGACACCATACTTGCTGAGATATAATCCTCTGTTTCAGCTCTTCTCTCCTCAACTCCCCAGCCCCAAGCAAGGCATTCTTGCTTGGGGCTGGGGAGTTCTGTTATCTTTCCTCCGCAAAATAGCCCATTGCGGAATGTGAGCAGGCAGACTAACACCCGTTCCCTATGGCAATTTACCCACGACTTGCGCCAATCGTGAGATCTTCTATTGCTTTGAGTGAGCATTTGGGAGCGGGAAGGGGCGTTTATAAGTTTAATCTTGGCTCTTGCAAGGCTTGGTAAATGCGCTTGACAAGGGCTGGAACGGCATAGTCGTCCCGCTCGTCTAAAGGAATGGCAAGGTAGCCATCGGGCGGAGGCGTACCTTCGGGAAGGGCAATGGCATAGCAGTCGGCGTGCAAGCGTCGGTGTGTGAGAATGTGTTTGAGGTCTTGTGCTACCAAGCGCATCGTGCCGTTTTGCAAAGCCTCGGGCAATAGGCTGAGTGTCGTTTCTAAGCCTTCATGCTGAGGCGTTTCGATGAGGAAAGGTTCGTACAAGCCTTGCCAAATGTCGCCTGCTGGACGGCGGTGAAGAAAGACCTGCGTTGGCGTGTGGAGGTAGAAGTAAGTGAAATAGCGGTCGGTCACCTTTGTGCGCTTACTCTTGAAAGGCAAAACGTCAATGAGATTTTTCTCTTGTGCTACACATTCTCCAACGAAGGGGCAGGTGGTGCAGTCGGGCGAGGCTGGTGTACATTGCAAAGCCCCGAAGTCCATCAACGCTTGGTTATAGTCGCCTGGATTCTGAGGGTCGAGGAGTTCGTTTGCAAGTGCTGTAAAATCTCGCTTGCCCTGCGTGGTGTCAATCGCAGTGCTGATGCCAAACACTCGAGAGAGTACCCGATAAACATT
>JBHAFO010000243.1:0-3857 GCA_041856145.1 Alloprevotella sp. | reverse complement strand
GGTTGAGAAGAAGTTGGAGATAGCGAATGGAATTGACATGCCCATTGATATCGAGATCAGAGTAAGCCGTTGTGTAACTCATCACAGGCTCAGTCGCTTTTATTCTCATACGTTCAGGTTCTGCAATAGGCACCACTTCAGGAACAGTGCCTTGCTCAAAAATACCTTCAGTATCGAACTGCGCGATGTTGCAAGCTGTTCGTGTGCCCGTGTCTATCATTGCCCAAGTGCTCGTACCATAGCCAATATACTCGCCCGACGCACTCTTTAAGCTATAATTGCGGGTGGAAAATTGGCGGAAAGAGTTGATCACCCAGGTGGCAAGCTCAAAAGCTTCATAAGTCTTAGGGCGATGATTCATCACAATCGTCATGCGAGACAATACCCAAGCCTTGTGTGCCTTCGTCAGTTCCTCGTAACCAAAAGCATTGGCTGTGGCGTGAATTTCAGAGATGCGCAAAAGCAGATTGCCCAACACGCCCCAAGAAATGCGCCCTAAAAAATCTTCCGTGAAAGGCTCTACCCGCAAAGGCAGAGTTACAATACGAATGTCCATAAACGTCTTATTTATATTGTGCATCGATCTATTATAATTACGTGCACAAGTAGTTTGCTTATATACTTGCACAGAGTTTTCTTGCAGAGAGGAAATCAATTCACGCCACAAGCATTCTCGCTCGCAATGCCCTACTCATTCACGAGCACTTCTCCCCGCTTTACTTTACAACTCAGGAATAGAGCCTTGGAATGTTACAAAGTTAATAAATTATCCTCCCTAATAGCCTACAGAACTATTTATTTTCCAAGCCGCCCTATTCCTGATTTATTTCTAAGTTATACTTTGAAAACTCTCTGCATCTATCACAGCGACAAGAAGCCCACTCCGATTTTTGAATTTTATAGCAAGATTAACATTGAAGCAGAGGCCGTAAATTCTTCCTACGCCTGCCGTTTTTACACGAAGGCTTGGAGAAGATTCGGGAGGCGCAGGGAGTTTTTACAAGTTGCGGGGCATTTTTCTTTTTCTTACCCATCTAAGTTCTCCTTCATGCGCATAAAAAAGGACAACGGTGTGCCATGCCCATTGTCCCTATGCTTTGTAATACAAAGATAATATATTCTTGAGCGAAATGCAAACGCAAATGTTGCGAAATCTAAAAGACGGATACCGTTTTTAACGCTGTTAGACCTCCATTCTAAGCCCGCCCAAAATGTTTCCCTTGGGCATATTCTAATAAATTAGAGTCTATGCGATGAACAGGCTTAGTCGATTGAGAAAAATGCAGCTCCTTGTTCCGCCAAGTGAGCAGAGTCGAGACACGGAGCTAAGTTCTGTCGAGACACAGAGAAGGTCTGCAGAAAGTTGCACCGCCACAGCAAACAGACATAGCCCATCTCGCGTTGCGTTTAACTTGCCATAAAATTTGCTGGATTACACTCCAAGCATCAATCTCTGCATAAATCTTTCTAAGACAGTCAGTAAAGAAATTTTCCACCTTTCTCTCTAAACTCTTTTACAGACAAAATGCATACTCTACCTAACAAAATACAACCAAAAGTTTGGCTGAAAGTTTTTTTATACCTAAATTGCACTCGCATTCCAGCTTGGAACAATTTCACAAACCATATAACATCTCATTGAATCATGAAAGTATATTCTTCACAAGGCATCAAGAACATTGCACTCTTGGGCAACGACGGCTCGGGTAAGACCACCCTCACAGAAGCTCTTCTCTTCGAGGGCGGTCAAACGCAACGACGCGGACGTATCACACAACAAAATACAGTTTCTGACTACTTCCCAGTGGAGCAAGAGTATGGCTATTCTGTTTTCTCCACCGTTTTCTATGTGGAAAGAGGGGATAAAAAATTGAATTTTATAGACTGTCCTGGCACAGACGACTTTGTAGGAGCTGCTCTCACGGCTTTGCACGTAACAGATACAGCTATTTTGCTGATTAAAGGCGGTACAGGTCCTGAAGTTGGCACGCAAAACCATTTCCGCTATACCGAGAAGTTGAAGAAGCCTGTTGTTTTCCTCGTCAATCAGCTCGATGATGAAAAATGCGACTTCGATGCTGTGGTCGAGCAGTTGCAAGCCAACTATGGTAGCCGTGCCATTACGGTGCAATACCCGCTCAACACAGGTCCCGACTTCAACAGTGTGATTGACGTCATCCTTATGAAGAAGCTCACTTGGGGCAATGATGGTGGCGAAGCGCAGGTGGAAGAAATTCCTGCCGAAGAGCTGGAAAAGGCAGAAGCGTTGCACAAGATTCTTGTTGAAGCAGCTGCGGAGAATGATGAGCAGTTGATGGAAAAATTCTTTGAGACCGAACATCTCGATGAAGATGAAATGCGTGAAGGTATCCGTAAGGGTATGGCAACACGTAGCATCTTCCCCATCTTCTGCGTTTGTGCTTATAAAAACATGGGCGTAAGACGTTTGATGGACTTCTTGAGTAATGTTGTCCCCTACGTGAACGAGATGCCCGCTGTGCATAATACACGTGGTGAAGAAGTGCCTCTGGATGCTGCTGCACCAACCTCTATCTATTTCTATAAGACTGGTGTAGAGCCACACATTGGTGAAGTGCAATACTTCAAGGTGATGAGTGGCACGCTCAAGGTGGGCGATGAATTGACCAATGCCGACCGTGGCTCGAAAGAACGCATCGCACAGCTCTTTGTTAGCTCTGGTGTAAACCGCACTTCTGTGGAATGCCTCTCTGCTGGCGATATTGGTTGTACGGTGAAGCTCAAAGATGTGCGCACGGGCAATACCCTCAATGCCAAAGGCGTGGAAAATAAGTTCAACTTTATTTCCTTCCCAAATTCTAAATATACCCGCGCAATCAAAGCTAAGGAGGAAGCAAATACAGAAAAGCTGATGGCTGCTTTGACTCGCATGCGTCAGGAAGATCCCACATGGGTGGTGGAGCAAAGCAAAGAGCTGCGCCAAACATTGGTACACGGTCAAGGCGAATTCCACCTCCGTACTTTGCAGTGGCGATTAGAACACTTGGACAAAATTCCTGTAGTCTTCTCCGAACAGCGCATCCCTTATCGTGAAACAATCACCAAGGCTGCACGTGCCGACTATCGCCACAAGAAACAAAGTGGTGGTGCAGGACAGTTTGGTGAAGTGCACCTCATCGTAGAGCCCTACTCTGACGGTATGCCAGACCCAACGGTTTACAACTTTGGCAACCAGGAAGTGCGTGTAAATATCAAAGGGCGTGAAGAAATTGACCTTGACTGGGGCGGTAAACTTGTATTTATCAATTCCGTAGTTGGCGGTGCTATTGACACACGCTTTATGCCTGCAATTCTCAAAGGCATTATGGCACGTATGGAGCAAGGTCCTTTGACTGGTTCTTATGCCCGTGATGTACGTGTGGTAGTATACGATGGAAAGATGCACCCCGTAGATTCAAACGAACTCTCGTTTATGCTTGCGGCTCGCCAAGCCTTCAGTCAAGCCTTCAAAGAGGCTGCGCCAAAAATCCTTGAGCCCATCTACGATGTAGAAGTGTTCACACCCAGCGATTGTATGGGTGATGTGATGAGCGACATCCAAGGTCGTCGCGGTCTTATCATTGGTATGGACAGCGAAAGTGGCTACGAGAAGTTACAAGGCAAAGTGCCTTTAAAGGAATTGGCTTCCTATTCAACAGCACTCAGTTCACTCACAGCAGGCCGTGCTTCATTCATCAGAAAGTTTGCCAGCTACGAACTCGTTCCTGCAGACTTACAACAGAAACTGATTGCTGAGTTTGAGAAGGAGAATGCTGAAAAGGAATAGTTTGACGGCTCAGTCATAGACTGAGTTAAGCTTCAAGTCCTTTATTTTTATT
>JBHAFO010000242.1:0-7235 GCA_041856145.1 Alloprevotella sp. | reverse complement strand
GGGCAAGAAATCAGCACTTGCTGATTCTACCTCTGATATTTCTTTTTCTGTCATATCCGCATGATCTAATCTCCCAAACGTGCTATGTATGCACCATGTTAAGAGCATAGGGATAAGTAGGAAACAACCGTAAGATATGCCTTTCGAATCTGCATGGGACAGGTATGGTCCATGGCAGAGTGCCAATAAAGTATTTATTGTAAGTTGTCTACTGATAAGGTTTATACTAACCATTAGTGTTAGAGATACTGCAATAAATGTAAAACGATAAAATTTCATCTCTGTCTGTTTCTATTTTAAATATTTATCCAGTATAGCCTGCTTCTTGCTTGGGCAATCGGCAATGTTTTGTTGAAGTGTTTCTATCTCGTGTTCGAGCTGAACTAATTCCTGTACTATGTGCTGCTGCTCAGCAAGAGGTGGTACACTAATAGGGTAGCGCATGATGACTTCCTTTTTCCCACGTGGCATCTTCACGCCCTTTACGTCAGCCATGACAAAATCGAAAAATTCTTGTCTAGCAAGCTGATAAAAGAGATAATCGGGCAGAATTTTCTTTTGGTCGACTCGTATCACAAGCACATCAGGGTTACAGCCTCCATTCCGGTCTGCCAGCCAAAGCTTCTTTAGATAGGGACGGATATTAGATAATAGCAGGTCTCCCTTTCGATATTCTATTACAGAATCTATGTTGGGTACACCATCATATGTTTTAACACCCGCACAATTTTGCAAGAGGTTATCGGTAGTGACAAAAGTTTCAGGCAGAATGCTTGAATATTCTCTACGATTTGTGGTAAACGACATGACTTCTGATAAAGGCATATGATTTCCATTCGTCTCATCAATAAGTTTGCGAATATCCTGTTTTAACTTTTCAACATTACTTTGACTTGTTGCAAACGCTTCATCTATCTTTTGGCACTCTTCAACAATCTGCTGTTGGATTGAGGTCGGGGGAAGAGGGATCTCTGTTTCTTTGAGATATTTATAATGGCGTTCATACTTATCTCTATTTGTTATTTCGATATAGGACAGGAAATAGTAGAGATATTTTGCTATGCATTGCGTCCCATCAACTTTTATAAGTTGTGTCCCGTCTGCTCCTCGCAAAAAAGGAAAATCAATATATTTAATAGCACATGTATGATCCCCAAATAAAACTAATGGTAAATCTGTTATGATATTTGCATTATCTGAATACCCAGCAATCACATTATCCGTTTGCTGAGTAACGACAGGATACCTTCCAGATTGTTTTATTTCGTCTTTCGCAATTTTGGTTGATGCTCCGACAACATTTACTAATAAATTGCCGAGTCGTTGTGTTGGGAAGCGATAGTTTATTATGTCTCCTTTTGTAGATGAAAGTTTGATCGTTTTATCAAACTCCGCTCTTCCAAAATCCATCAAGTCATAAAGGTGATGCGTCTTTACATATTTTGCCACATCATTGGGCAATGTGGTGGTGGAATTGAGGAAAGCATTACGTATGGCGCAGGCCAAGGTGCCACGAGCAAATCGGTCTTCGTCGTTATAGAGCATGCCACCAGGGGTATGAATCACGATGCCTTCGGCTCCCTTGCGATGGCTCCAATCATAACCCAAAAAGACTTTCTGCTCCTTCACATCGGTTGGCCCCGTTACTACAGTAGTTGCCTGTTTGCGCGTAAGGGCGAAATAATAGAGTTTGCTACGCTCGATGGATTCCACAAAGTCGAAAAGACGCTCTGTGCGTGCAGCCTCACATTGCTCTGCCGAGAAGTTCTTAGGATATTTCACGTCGAGTAATGTATTGAAGACATTGGTATACATCTTGAAATAGCTGTCTGCCAAGAGGTCGTCTACACTCAGCGTGCGTGCTATGACATCTTTATAGCGCGAGACCTCTATCTGCTGCATACGGCAGTAGGCTTCCAGCAGCTCTTTATCCTCCCAATCATGGTCGTCTAAGCCCTGCATAATGGCATTGACGGCATCTTGTGCCAGCTCAGCCACCTTGGGAGGCTCGTTATATTTCTCGAGAAACAGAACTATGGTATTGGTACCCGTGGCTCCGAATGTCTTGCTTCCGAAGCTCACAATGGCATGGATCATAAAGTGTTGCAGCAACTGTTCGCGTGCCCCCGTGTAACTGGCTGAGTTGTTGCTAAGGATGCTTGACGGCAGTACCACTGCAGCGATGCCCTGGGGTTTGAGCACCTGAGCGATACGCTCTACAAACAGGGTTTCGATGTCAGAGCTGTCTGTTGTGATGCGTGACAGTAGATCAAAGCTGTTGTTTTTGAGTTTAAGGTGTTGCTTGAAGCCACTAACGGAGTAAGGAGGATTGGCTACAAGAATGTCAAATGAACCATTTTCTATCTCCTTCTCTGGATAGTTTTCCAGTCCGTCGCCAAAGATGATGTTGGCACCGCCTGCACCATTCATAAACATTGAGATCTTTGACACTCGTGCCAGTCGATAGTCTTTCTCCACTCCATAGATGTGTTTCTCCACCCACGAGTTGTTGGCATCTTGGCGCACATCATTGATAGCCTCCACAGCCTCGGTGAGGAAGTGGCCAGCGCCACAAGCATAGTCGATGACACGAGGCAGTCCTCTGCGATTGATATAATCAGATATAGGAAGCGAGTCCCAGATAAAACGGGTGATGGGCGTAGGGGTAAAGAATTGTCCCTCATTTTGCTTAAATCCCTTGTTGAGTAGCTGCTCGAACAGATCACCAAGAAACTGATGCTTAGAGGGATACACAATGCGGTAAGGTTGGAACAACTGCACCACCTCGACAAGTATTTTGCCGTTCTGATAAAACAATTCCTCATTGTGCACATCCTTGAAGGCAAAGTCGTTGTTGCTATAGAACTTCAGAATACGGATGGTATTGTTCAAGTCGGCAATTGCTTTCTTGCGGTTTTGCCCTGTGTATTGCATGAAAAGACGCTCGGCATAATCGGCCTCCACATAAAAGATTTTCTCTTTCATGAAGTCGTTCATGCCTTGCGTATGCAGTCGTTGTAATCTGTCCTGCAGGGTCTCATAGGTATCAACACCCGGTTTGTATTGAAACTCCACTTCTTCGAAGTCTTGCTTCTGTATTTCATCCACAAGTTTACAGATGAAGAGTGCCACCAGCCGGTTGAAGGCGTTCTCCTTATCCGACACATTGTTGTGGCGGAGTATTTCCTCAAACTTATTGACAATCTTATCATCGGGCGTAAAGTCGCGCAGCTTCCCTTTACGCAATGGCGGAATACCAATATTATAGGCTTGGCTGTCCTCGTCAAAAATCAAGTTGTCGAGCCATTGACAGTTGTAAGTCTCATCCCAAACCTCATATTTATCTACTTCATTTCTAGCCCCCTGGTACAGTTTTATATCATCGTCCTTTTTGCCCATGAGAACAATGTTGGCATCGTCAGTACAGTTTATTACAGGCGAGGAATAAACGAGCCTCTCATCTTTCCAGTCGGACGCATAGAGTGCCAGCCATCGTGTGGCAGGTTCCTGTTGCCAGTAGCTGAAGAGTTGCCCACCATATGCTTCGGTATTTTTTATTTCCTTGTTATACTCTTTACCCGATGTCTTACATTCGATGATAATAAGCGACGTACCCCTCTCATCAGTTACCAGAATATCAGCCTTTCCGCTTTTTTCATCACGCCCCAGTTGCCAGCGACGCTCCAATTCGATGTGTTCGGGACGATAGCCCTTTTCAAGTAACCGACAGACACACTCAAACACCACAAAATTTTCAGGATGCTCAAAGTTGCTCGTCGTCTTATCGTTTACAATTAGCCCCTTGTCTTCGGGGTATATAAGTTTTTTATTGTCAAAGTCCACTGCCATGATACACGTGCCGTAGTCTTTGGTGTAGTATTCACCCACATTTGCTTTCTCGAAGCCAATATGTTTAAGAACCTGTAGGAGATTTGAGGTCGTTATCATTGTCTTAGTATTCTATTAGTTCGGTTATGTCTACTTCAAGTAGCTTAGCTATCTCAACAAACTGCGACACTGAGGGTTGCACCTTGTTTGTACTCCATCGTGACACTGTCATATCGGTAACGCCTAACTGTTCTGCCAACCAACGGTTGGTAATTTGCTTTTCTGCAAGCACTACCCTAATTCTATTGGGATGGAATATTTCTTTTGCCATAGCCAAATTTATTATAATGTGTTCAAAGATAAATATTATTTGCGATACTAAAAAGAAAATACGTGTATTTTTTTTGCTGACCATGAAAAAACACGCAATATAATTCCATTTTTATTATCAATCTATCTTCTGAACCTCGGTTTGATCCTCATCCCCTCTTGTTGTTTCTGTTTTTCCTTTTCCTTTTCCTTATAATAGTCAAAGTTATCAACCATATTCTCGATTTCCGTCTTTCCCTTCTGATGCTCGAACAAGCTAAGAAAGGGACGGGTGAGGAGGGCCAGAATTGTGGCACCATTACGCCTGTCGCTTGACTCTTTTGAAAGATATTCGTTGATGGCTGTAGCCAGAGGAGGGGTAAAGTGCTGCAATTTAGTATCATGGGCAAAGCTTATAACGGCATTGATGACATTTTGACAAATAATCGTGAAACCTCTTAGAAATTCTGTTAGCCCAGTCTTCATTGTAGTGATGATTTTATCACGTTGTTGCAACTCTTGCTTGAGATTCTCTTCCCGATTTTTCAATTTGGTAATCAATCCTTTGTAGATACGCTCTTGCTTATTACATTCAGCAAGCCAGAAATCTGCACGCTCCTGCTCTTTGACAATCTCTTCTTTGTAGGTTGCGGTCAGACTTTCCACCTGCCGAGCGATTACTTGTGGGATAACTGCAACCTGTTTCTTCATCTCTATATTCTCAGCTTCGAGCTGTGCATACTTACCCTTACCTGCGAGATCCTAAAAGCCTTGTTCGGAGGAAAGTGAAGAACCTTATGGCGGAATGGATACGCCTTTTTCTCTTCAAGCTGGAAGTAAAATCAAAATTGCTAGATTGGGAACAATGAGAACATTGAAAGTCGTTATTGCAGTAGCCTTGCTACTCTGCTTGCTGCCTCTACCTTACGGCTACTACGAACTGGTAAGGTGTGGAGGAATGGTGTGCTTCTGTGTCTTAGCTATCAATAGCTATCAGCAGAAGCAGGAGGAATGGATGGTGGCGTATGCGGCACTGGCTGTCCTTTTCCAGCCGTTCTTCAAAATTGCACTTGGAAGAAGTGTCTGGAATGCAGTAGATGTAGCCGTGGCAGGCTTATTGCTGTGGACGGTGTGGAAAAAGAGAAACAAAGATGAATAGCTTATGTTAGGTGCGATTATTGGTGACGTGGTCGGCTCAGTGTATGAGTTCGACAATACGAAAGATTATAATTTCCATCTGCTGACACCACGCAGCAAGTTTACGGATGATACTGTGATGACGCTTGCTGTGTCTAATTGGCTTGTGGAAGACGAGACACAAAGCCATGAGTATTTAGTACAGTGTATGCGGGAGCTGGGGGTGAAGTACCCTTGGGCTGGATATGGTGGTAATTTCAAACGGTGGCTCATAGAACGGGAGCCGAAGCCTTACAACAGCTGGGGCAATGACAGTGGAATGCGGGTCAGTCCCGTGGGCTTCTATGCACACAGCTTGGATGAGGCTTTGGCCCTTGCGAAGATCTCAGCTGGGGTGACGCACAACCATCCCGAAGGCATCAAAGGCGCACAGGCCATTGCAGCGGTGGTGTTCCTCACGCGTCAAGGTAAGACTAAGGAAGATCTCCGTGAATATCTTGAGTTAACATTCGGCTATGACCTCCACCGCATTATTGATGAAATTCGCCCCGACTATACCTACGATGTGTCGTGTATGGGAAGTGTGCCGGATGCTATCATCGCCTATCTCGACAGTCATGACTTCGAGAGTGCCATCCGCAATGCTGTGTCCATCGGTGGCGACAGCGATACCATCGGTGCTATGGCTGGTGCTATCGCTCAGGCTGCCTACGATATGCCGAAGGCACTCGCGGGCTACTGCTATGGTCTGTTGACTCCCACACTTCGCCATATTCTTGATAACTTTGAACAGAAGGTGGATAAATCCACCGACGACCCTTTCAACCTCCAGCGCTTCATCGACATGCAGCAAATGGACTATGCCACTGCTTTGCAGGAGATGAAGAACGGACAGAAGCGTAGCCATTGGATATGGTACATCTTCCCTCAACTGCGGGGGCTCGATCATAGCTCCTACTCATGGATATACGGTCTTGCCGATACAGAGGAGGCCAAGGCTTATCTCATCCATCCCGTTCTCGGTCTACGTCTGAGAGAGGTGACGCAGGCAGTACTGGCACATCGGGGTAAGGACATTGTCAATGTCATGGGCAGCTCCATCGATGCCCTAAAGCTGTGTTCGTCAATGACGCTTTTTGATGCTGTCTCTCCCAATGACATCTTTAGAAAAGTTCTCGATGCGTTCTTTGAAGGCAAGGAAGATAGGAGAAGTTTGGCTTCCATCAATAGAATGGAGCGATAGCCAACAGGAAACTCACACACTAACACAATCTACTCTGTTAGTGTGTGAGGATGATGTTTATTCTTCTTTGTCGTCTCCATCCAATAACTTTTCCAACTCCTCAGCTGGCGACAGGACTTTAAGGATGTCTTCCTTTGACTTGTAGGTTGCGGCGCCCATCGGACGGTCATAGTCTTGAATGAGATACTCGACGAAAGTCTTGTCGGCACTCTTGCATAGTATCAGACCTATGCTTGGGTTCTCAAAGGGCTTTTTGACCGTGTCGTCAAGCACTTTCAGGTAGGCACTCAGCTGACCAAGATACGATGGTTTGAAGTCCCCACGCTTTAGTTCCACGCAAACGAGGGCAGCCAGCTCTCTGTTGAAGAATAGCAAGTCTGGGAACAGCTCATGCCCGAACGGCATTGTGTATGTATTGTTACAGCTGTCAACGACGAACCGGCATCCTACAGACCGCATAGTGCGGTGGCTGTAGGATGCCGGTTTTTTAGCGAATAGGACTCTATTAGTATCCGATGGTGAAGCGTTCCTTGTGGTGAGCGGGCTTCTCCAGTTCGTCGACCATAGCGACAGCATAGTCCTGGACAGAGATGTGGCTGGTGCCAGTGGTCGGGTCGATGATCAGGTCGTCCTTGCCGAGGCGGAACTTGCCTGTGCGCTCACCCTTCTCCTCAAACTCACCGGCGGGAGAGAAGAACACCCAGTCGAGATCGTGCTC
>JBHAFO010000241.1:0-3422 GCA_041856145.1 Alloprevotella sp. | reverse complement strand
TGCGGCATACTCCACGGTTGCCAAGCTCCCCCCGAAGAGATAATTAGAGGCGGCAGCAGCCATGGCGCAAGCCACCCCCACTTCTGCCTGACAACCTGCTTCTGCACCCGAGATAGAACCACGGGTTTTGGCAACATTGCCTACCAAGCCAGCAGTAGCCAAGGCACGGAGAATGCGGGCTTCTGGCACGTTACGGCTCTTCTGTATGTGGTAAAGTACGGAGGGCACTACGCCACACGCACCGCAGGTTGGGGCTGTGACCACCAAGCCTCCACTGGCGTTTTCCTCAGACACTGCCAAAGCATAAGCAAATACTTTGGCGCGGGTTTGCAGGTTGGGATTATAGCCCTGCGCTTTCACATAATAATAAGGGGCTTTGCGACGTAGGTGCAGCTCTCCGGGGAGAACGCCCTCGGTTTCTAATCCTCGCTCGACGGCTTCGCACATCACGCGCCATACCTCTGCGAGATAGTCCCATATCTCTGCACCCTCACAATGTTCTACATATTCCCAGTAGTCCATACCCCGCTCTTTACACCAGTTTTCAATTTCTTCCAAGCTATCGAGGCCGTAAACGTTGGGGGTGTCAATGGTATTTTCTCCCTCTTCAGCCAAAGCACCTCCGCCCACGCTGAACACCGTCCAGGCGTCTGTCCAGTCGCCAGCCTCGGTGCGGGCTTCAAACTTCATACCGTTGGGGTGGAAAGTAGGTACGATTTCGGGATGCCAAACAATCTCTGTGCGCTCACGCCCCAAGACATTGAGAATTGCAGTGTCGGTCAAGTGTCCCTTGCCCGTCGCTGCCAAACTGCCATAGAGGGTGACACGGAAATGCGTCGCCTCAGGGTGTAACGCCAAATAGCGTTCGGAGGCATTATGTGGTCCCATGGTGTGGCTCGAAGAGGGGCCATGACCAATGCGGAAAAGTTCGCGTAAGGATTTCATATAATATATTGCGTCTGCTCCTCGGTGGACGAGACAGCAGGGTGCGCGATTACAATTTATTACTATTATAGATTCATCGTTCGCCAAGGCTATTAGTTGCCCTTGCGCTCCTTGATAACGCCCTTGCGATAGGCAAGCAGGAGTTTTTTGAGGTCAATAATTTGCTCCTTTAGCTCTTGCCCCTTGTCGGTATCAGCCACCATTTCTCGGCGACCCATCATCTCTACAATCTGCGTGGTTGAGCGGATGTCTGTCCCCTCCTCTATCGCCTTTTTCATCGACTCGAAAGGTTCGTGCTGTACGAGCTGGAAGCCACGGCTATGGTAAACGAGGGTGTAGCCTGCGATACCTGTAGTGCTATGGTACGCCTTAGAAAAACCGCCGTCAATCACCATCAATCGTCCGCCTGCCTTGATGGGCGTTTCGCCTTGGCTCACGTGCACTGGCACATGACCATTGATGATATGGCGGTGCTCGCCCTTTACCTCAAACTCGTCGAGAATGGCATCACAGACCGCTTCCTGCACACGCAAACTATAGTAAGCACCTTTCGCCTCCTTGTGCGTGTCTTTATCTGCAATGAAGTAGCGTTCAAAAGTTGTCATTCGGGCTTTGTCAAAGAGGGGAGAATTTGGCCCGCACCATAGATACCAGAAATAATCGATGGCTTGCTGACGCTCTGCCACCTCTGCTTGAGGGTCGAAAGCGGTGCGCACCATTTGCTCGATACGGTCCATGAGTTCCCTACCCTTCAGCTGCTGTCCTGCCACATTGACCTCCTTCAACGTGCCGTCCTCATTGAGGGGCATGGAGGCGTGGAAAAGCAAGTTGGCATTGAAGACTCCGTACATCGAGCCACGGGTGAGCATGCAATTGATGTGCTTCTGGAAACGCTCGTTGATAAGGAAAGAATGGCGCAGTTGCTTCATCACTTCCTTTTCCTCCGCAGTCAGTTCAAAGGGCTGTGCTGGATCGACCGTTGGGAAGATGGTGTCCTTGAGCGGATATTCCTTGCCATAGAGCGAAACGACGCCTCTCTCCAAATCGAGCTGGCTCAACAAGCCACGGTCGTCCATATTCCACCAAGGGTTGCGCTCATAGAGTTGTCCCTCGAGCTTGAACTGGATGATACTAATGGCTTTGTGCATTTGCGCAATGAGGCGTTGCTGTCGCTCGTTGGGGCGTTTCTCCGTGCCTTCAAACTTTGGTAGAAAAGCTTCACAGCTATCTTCTCCATAAGTTTCCATAGCGAAAGTTGCCAAACGTACCATATTGATGCCATAACCATCTTCCAAAGTGCGTGTGTTGGCATAGCGCAACGACACACGGAGCACACTCGCAATGCACGCCAAGTTGCCTGCGGCTGCGCCCATCCATAGGATGTCGTGATTACCCCATTGGATGTCGATGCGATGATAGTTGCAGAGTTTCTCTAATATAAGGTGTGCGCCTGGTCCACGGTCGAAAACATCGCCCAGAATATGGAGCTGGTCGATTGCCAAGCGTTGAATAAGGTAACAAAGGGCGCAGATGAAATTCTCGGCACGCCCTGTTTCAATGATCGTGGCGATGATGCGATTAAAATAGTCCTGCTTATTGTGCCCATCAGAGGTTTCGTGCAAAAGTTCCTCTATGATGTAAGCAAACTCTTCGGGCAGGCTTTTGCGCACCTTTGAGCGGGTGTATTTAGAGGATACGTTGCGACAAACAGCCACCAGACGGTTCAGCGTTGTCTGGTAGTAGTCCTCCAAATGTTCTTCCTGCGCCCGCACAATTTCGAGCTTCTCCTCGGGATAATAAATCAAGGTGCAAAGATCCTTCAACTCCTGCGAGCGGAGGGTATTTCCAAAGAGGTCGTTCACTTTACGCTTGATGTTTCCAGAGGCATTACGCAGGACGTGCTCAAACGCCTCGTGCTCGCCATGCAAATCTGCAAGGAAATGTTCTGTCGGCTTGGGCAGGTTGAGGATTGCCTCAAGGTTGATAATCTCTGTGGTCACGCTCGAAATTGTGGGAAAGTCGTGAGCCAGCAAACTGAGAAACCGCCGATCGTTGTGTATATCTTTTAATTGTGATGCACTTACCATATATCGTTGTCTTTTAGAAAGGGGACAGCGTCTTTACCAAGGCTGACAGAAAGTTCTGCATATCCTTTGTCCCGACAGCCAGCACCTTGGTCGTATCAAGAAGCCTTTCTTTCGGGCTTTGTAGGCTCAAAGTTACAAATTTATTTCTTTTCCTCCCCTCCCGCGCCTACATTCTTGAACAATCCGCACCTTCTGCACCAATCGGGCAATAGACTTTGACGAGCTTTCGTGCACAGTCGTATCCAAGGAGTTGCTTTCTTGGCTTTTCAAAACCGTACATAAAACCAAGAAAATGCGCCACTTATTGCATTTTCACACGCAAAAGATATTGTTTTCTTGCGGGAAGTGTGTATCTTTGCACCAGTTAAAAGAATAAATACAACTTGCTCC
>JBHAFO010000240.1:0-2832 GCA_041856145.1 Alloprevotella sp. | reverse complement strand
CGCCGTAACGACGGATGTGATACTTCTCGTAATACTCATAAGGAATGGGGAACATATATGCCTTGGGAGGCATTGTCTGGTGGAAGGAGGTGTCGAAGACAAATACCTGTGGCATATTTGGCAACTGTTCCTTCACGGCGTTGTAGCCCTTGAGGTGTGCTGGATTGTGGAGGGGAGCGAGTTCCATGAACTGCTTCCACTCTTCGATGATCTCGGGCGTAGCCAAAAGACTCTTTGTGAAAGTGCCACCGTGTACAATGCGATGTCCCACGGCTTGCACCTCGTCGAGCGACTTGAGTGCGCCAAACTCCTTGTCCAAGAGCATATCGAACATCAGGCGGATGCCTTCTGTGTGCGTAGGTACAGGGGCGTCCTTTCTCTTCTTCTCGCCCGAGGGCAATTTGTGTTCAGCGTATGAGCCTTCGATGCCCACCTTGTCCACAATACCTGAGGCCAAAACAGCCTCATTAGCCATGTCGTAAAGTTTGTATTTGATGGAAGAACTTCCGCAGTTGATAACAAGAATTTTCATAATCGTAACTAAATCAGGAAGTCCATGGCGTTAGCTCTGTGGAGAGGCGGACGCGATGGACTGGAATGATACTTTAAAATGTTTTATTGCGCAGCGCATTCTTTGGCAAAGAGTGCCTGATTGGAAGTGATAGCAATCATTTTATAAATGTCTGCTACGGAACAGCCACGAGAGAGGTCGTTCACAGGGCGAGCAATGCCTTGAAGAATTGGACCAACAGCTACTGCGTTGCCCAAGCGTTGCACCAATTTGTAGCCGATGTTACCTACCTCCAATGAGGGGGCAATCAAAACATTGGCATGACCTGCCACTTTTGAACCAGGGGCTTTGCTCTCGCCCACAGAAGGCACAAGTGCTGCATCGGCTTGCAACTCTCCGTCAATTTGTAGGCTGGGATCAATTTCCTTCGCCTTTTGCGTAGCCAAGATCACCTTGTCTACAACCTCGTGCTTGGCTGAGCCTTTTGTGGAGAAGCTCATCATTGCCACCTTTGGCTCCATGCCGGTCAAAGCCTTAGCCGTGCGGGCTGTGCTAACGGCGATCTGTGCCAATTGATCAGCGTCGGGAACAGGCATAACTGCCACGTCGCCCATCACGATCACGCCACCTTCGCCCAACTCCTCAGCCTTAGTGATGAGCAACATCGCACCGCTCACGCAGCTGATGCCAGGTGAAGTTTTGATAATCTGCAAGGCTGGACGAAGCACGTCGCCCGTGGTGTTGCGCGCACCTGCCAGCAAACCATCGGCATCGCCCGCTTTGATGATCAAGCAACCGAGATAAAGCGGATCGAGCACCATCTGGCGTGCCTGCTCCTCGGTGAGTCCTTTGCTCTTGCGGAGGTCGAGCAAGAGCTGGGTATATTCTTCCCGCTTGGGGTTCATTCCTGGGTCTATGATGGTGGCTTTGTCGATGTGCGCCAACTCATAGAGGCGTGCGAGGTTGCGGATTTCAGCCTCGTTGCCAATAAGGATAATTTCTGCTAAGCCATCTGCCAGCGCTTCATCTGCGGCTTTAAGTGTGCGTTCCTCAGTGCCTTCAGGCAGAACGATGCGCTGCTTGTTGGCAATAGCACGAGCCACGATTCTTTCAATCAAATTCATTGTCGTCTATGCACTTATATTATTGTCCTACAAAGGTAGCAAAAATCATCAATTAGGCTAAGTTTTTTCTGCGCTTAAATCGTTTGAGAGGTAATAATTAAGGTTTGGCGAAGCAAGAAGCGGGGTAAAAGTTTGGGCAATAGTGTAAAATCGCTTAAATTTGCCCACAGAGGATTGATTTCTAACGCAGATAGATTCTTTTCTCTGTCATTTGCACATGCTCCAAGGCTGAGACCGAGCGGTGGTAGGGACACAAAAATAACTGGCATTATACGTTTTATGGTATCCTCACCCATGGTGTGAGGGGATGTGTACCATAGAGAAAATTCATCTCCTATTTTCAAACAAACAAAACTTACACAAGTATGAAAAAGTATCTCGCAGAGCTTGTCGGCACTATGGTGCTTGTGCTCATGGGGTGCGGTGTCGCTGTGAGCGTGAACTGCACATCGGCTGGTCTTGAAGGCACAGCCTCGGTTATTGCAACGGCTTTCGCATTCGGGTTGTCGGTGGTAGCAATGGCTTATACCATCGGTGGCATTTCAGGTTGCCACATCAATCCTGCCATCACCCTTGGAGCGCTCCTCACGAAGCGTATCGGGGCAAAAGATGCCGTGATGTATATGATTTTCCAAACCATTGGGGCAATCATTGGTGCTGCCATTCTTTTTGCTTTGACCTCTACTTCGCCCGACATGGTGGCTGGCACTGCCACTGGAGCTAATGCCACGCAAACAGGCGTAGACACCATGGGCGGTCTGTTGGCAGAAGTTGTGTTCACATTCGTTTTTGTTCTTGTGGTACTTGGCACTACTGACAGCAAGAAAGGCGCAGGCAATTTTGCGGGCTTAGCCATCGGCTTGAGTCTTGTGTTGGTGCACCTCGCTTGTATCCGCTACACTGGCACTTCTGTGAACCCTGCTCGTTCCATTGGACCAGCTCTCTTCGAGGGTGGTAAGGCGCTGGAGCAGTTGTGGATTTTTATCGTAGGTCCATTCGTGGGTGCTGTGCTCGCTGCTGGTTGCTGGAGCGTGCTCAGTTGCAACAAGTGTGAAGAGTAAAAGACGAACAAAGGGCACAGCAAAGCCGTTTCTTTTTCCTAAGAGGGATAAAGGTTTTGCGCCGTGGCTATTTGCGAATCGTAATTCTTAAAGACAGCATCCGTCTTTAGGATTTCGCAACACTTGCCCTTGCATT
>JBHAFO010000239.1:0-7164 GCA_041856145.1 Alloprevotella sp. | reverse complement strand
TGATTTGTCTGTGCAGGTTGTTTCTTCTTACTGCTCCAATTCATCATATAGACCAAGGACAACAGGGCGTAGCGAGGCATAATGTTGGCATAGATCTCGGTGCGAGAGAATTGGTCAAGAGAGGTGTGTAGATAATTTGCTTGGTGTAGGAGGTCGCACACCTTGAGATCGACAACCAATGTGCCACGTGAAAGTTTGAAATACTTGCGGAGAGAGGCGTTCCAGCGAATGGCTGTTTGATTGAGCGACTGCTCGGCATAGCCTGCATAGAATAGCGCATTCATATCCGACTGGAGTTCCACTTCGTGGGGCAGTTGGTAAGTGAGATCGATGCGCAACTGCGTTGTGCGGTAGTTGTCCTTCGCCTGCGGTTGCTTCACATATTGCAAAGCAGAAGACCACAAAGCCGACGCCCGAAACTTGCTCCCAATCGTTGCAGTGAGGTACAGTTGCGGAGTGATGGTGAACGATTGCAACAGATGGGTGTCAGACAAGGGCGCACCGTTTATGTGCGACAAAATATCGCCTTGGTAGTAATTCCCCGATAGCTTGGCTGTGAGCCAGACCTTTTGGGCTTTGCTAAAGGGGAGGGCATAGCTTGTTGTGGCTTCGAGCCAATGGGTGCGGTCGGTGTTCTGAGGGGTATAGGTGCGCTGTCCTGTACCACTGTTGTAAGCCGAAAGCAGGGCAAAGTCGTTGGCAATGTGTCGCCATTGTGCTTCCAACTGCCAGAGGTGTTGCAATGTGCGGTGTCGGCTTTGGTAACGCCATTGTAAATGATGCTCCCAGGCATTTTTCAACTGCGGATTGCCCAATGAAACGTTGTTGGGGTCGCTGTCATCACGAACGGGCAGAAGGTGCAGGAGGTTGGCAAGACGGGGTATGCCTTGATACGTTATCTCGGTCAAGGCGTGCCAGCGTTGCTCGTCCGTTTTTGCTTCCTCCCATTTGGCTGTGAGGCGAGGCGAGAAGAGGAGCGGTTGGCGATGGATGTCGTAGGAGCGTGCGTTGCGCTCATACGCCAAAGAGCGGTGGGCATAGCACGCTTCGACTTTACTGGTCAGGTCAAAGACGTGCCCTTTGTTCGTCTTGTATTGGTGGTAGAATTGTGCGCCAACGACTGCCCGGTGTTCTGTGGGAATGGAATAATAAGAATTGGTGTGGTCGATGCAAATTGTTTGGAAATCGCCTTCGGGCAAGATGCCGAGCGAGGCGAAAGACCAGTCGCTCATCGTGAAACGACTGTCCCAGTCTAAGCGATAAAGCGAATGCGTAGCGTCGCCATGGCTGTACTTGTATTCAAGATAAGGTGTGAGTCCGCCGTTGTGTCCCTCCTTGCTGGCATATTTCCAGACGTACTCTGCCCGAAGTTCTGCCTGCTGTGTCTGCGTCCGCTCCCGCAGATAGTTTCTCCGCCAGTCGGGCAAGGATGGTGCATAGCGGGTCAGGCGATAGTTTTCATACAGAGAAAGGTTCTCCGTCGTCGTATGGTAACGGAAATTTGTCTTCAACAAATTCTCTCCCAAGGTATAGATCGAGGCAAGAGAGAGGGTGTGTGTATGGTCAGTCTGCTTGCTTAAAGCTGGATTAAGGAGGGCTGAGAGCAGAGGTGTCTGCGGGTTGTTGTTTTCCTGTGCATAAAGCGAATCGAGCGGTAGGCTTGTCCAGCCTTTTGTCGCTGTGCTGTCGTACCACGAGAGGGCAATGCCTTCAGAGTGCTGGCGACGATCGCCAAAACGAAAGGTATATTGCAGTTCGTGCTGTTGCTTCTGCAAACGATAGCGCAGGGCGGCAAAGCCATTCACGGCATATTGGCGTTCCTCGCGTTGCTGCACCGAGCGGGAGAGCAAGTTCCGTGGCGCAAGAAAGGTTTGCCGATAGGTTTGCTCCGTGAGCGAGGTGTTTCTTCGCTCCACCTGTGCCTCCGTTCTTAAACGCCAGCGACGATTAGGCTCATAGAAGTAACTGATTTTTCCGCTCCACCGCTCGATGCGACCAGAGGGAAAGAGGTCTGCCATATCGCCCATCTCCGACATTTCCCGCTTCTCATTCAAATTGTTGGCGTCAAAATTGGCAATAAACATCTGTCGCTCGTCCATTCGCATCAGCATCCCCTGATTTCCCCAAAGCTGGTTCGTGCCACCGTCGGCTTGCAACTTCGCCATCCAAGTGCCGATATATTCTCGTTTCAGCCTGATGTCCATCACATAACTCTTGTCGTGCATGTCCCGTCCCGTAAGCTCGCTCATCTCGCCAGCCTTTTCGTAAACTTTAATCTTGCTGACAATAAAAGCTGGAAGGTTGTCCAGTGCCGTTTGGATATTACCATTGAAAAAATCTTTACCGCTGAGTGTAAGGTTTTCAACCGCACGCCCGTTCACTTTGAGCACACCTTCCACAAATTCTGCCCCTGGCAGTTGCGCCACCAAGGTTCGGAGCTTATCCATTTGCGATACATTGAAGGCATCAGCATTGTAGATAAGTGTGTCACCCTTATAGTACATCTTAATCTTAGTCGCCTTCACAACAGCTTCTCCGAGCGTTTGCTCTTTGTGCTTGGGGAAGAGATAGAAATCGCCCACGTCGAGCCGTCCCTTTTGCAAGCTTTCGGCAGAGATTTTCCGCTCGATGCGCTCATACTTGTCCTTTTCTATAATCAAGACATAGCCTTGTGGAGCAATTGGGACACTCAACTGAAGCACAAAGCGTGCGCCCATTTGTGCATTTAGATAAACCACCTGATTGCCATTCTCCTCAATACGTTCCTCTTGTAGGGCGGTCTGTGCCTGCACAAGTAGGGTATCGGCAATCGCATCCTTGAGGCTCACCACACAGCGAGCCAGTGCCCTTTGTGTCAAGCCGTCATAAGTAGTCCCAGTAATGGTCATCCTTTGCGCACAAAGCGTTGAGGCAATCCAAAAGAGTACAAAACAAAGATTTTTCATTGCAATGGTTTGGAATTTTGAGGGTGGGAGGAGTAAAGGGAGGCAGTGCAAACTAATTGCTAAGCCTGGTCGGAGCGAGAGTAACTATCTCCTAAAACATCCACATTGCATGTAACATAAAATACTTTGGGAGCGTTAGCTTGTTCCTCTCTTGCCAATAGGAGGCAGTGGCTATTCGTTCGATGCTGTTCAGCTGATGGAGTAAGTCGTAGGCTTCTAAGCGAAACCCCAAGCGCTTGCCAAAGGATTTGCTAATGGAGGCGTTCCATAAACTGCTACAGCGTCGAATGTCTGCCAGCGAATAACCTGATCGCAGAAAGAGCGTAAAATCTGAATTTACTTGGATGTCGTAGGGAAAATTGTAGGTCAGAAGAATACCTTTGACCCAGTCCGTTCCATTGTAAGCACTCGTGTGATTGTTGGTCGCAGAGAGCGTATGAACACCAGCTTTCAGATTGACTTGTAGTTGTGCCAGACGCCATGTCAAACGTAGGTTGGCTTTGAAATTTCGTGAGGAGGACGCGCCCTGTTCCATGCCTGCTGGCGTGGTGGCAGTAAAGTAGCCTTGGCGTTGCGTCCAACCCTCAATAGCAGAGCTAAGCGTCCAGCGATTTTGAGAGTCTAAGCTACGACTATAGCCTGCGTTCAAGCCCAGCAGATAGTCCCCGCTAATATTTTTGGGAATGAGGGTGTAGACACCCGTGGCTGTGTTGAGCAAATTGGCATAGACCACCTTATTATGATCGGCTAAATAGCGTGCGTTTGCATGCCACGTTTGGGCAAACTTCTTGGCTTTAGAGGAGTAATTCAGTTCGAGGGCGTGCTGATGCGAGGGCTTCAATGATGGATTTCCCATGTAGATCTGTTGCATATTATACGTATCTACAAGATCGAAGAGTTGCGACATCTTCGGCGTTGTAACGCTGAGCCGATAAGAAAGATACAGTCCAAAGGGAGACAAATAGGTGAAAGAGGGTGTGAAGAGGCGATAGCTCTTTTGTATTTGTGGGGCGCGCGTGTCGTTAGCAGTTATCTGCTGAAAACTCAGAGGCAGGCGCAGTAGTAGCAGGTGGCGGTCTTTTCTCCATTCCAACTCGCTACGCACATCGTGACTATAGTTCCGGGTGCTATAGCGATAGGAGTTGGCAAGGTCAAGGGGAATCTCTCTGTCTTCTTTGTCGTAGGAATACAAATAGGCATAAGACAGTTTCCAACGAAAATCTTTCAACGGAATTTCGTAATCAACCCCAGTTCCAATGGCATACGCCTGCGAGGGAAGCAAGGCACTGTTCTCTTTCATCAACCGATCGCTTAGAGTCCATGTAAAACGGTCGCCCAAATAGTGATTAGACGCTTTCCCATCGGAGAATGAACCGTCGGCGTGGAGCGTGATGGTATTGCCCGTTAGTGGAGAAGTGAGCTTTACCAAACTGGCGAGAGCTGTGGTCATGTTTCGGGTCGTAGCCACATTTTTCGACTGGTAGTCACTGATCAGATGAGAGGCATATCTCGGAGAACGTACCGAGTCTATAGAAAAGGCTGTTGCCGAGGGAATGGCTGTTAAAAGAGCCGATTGGGAAGCAGTATTCAGTTCTTTCTTTTGATAGTCAAGGAGGGTTTTGATTTCAAGAAAGACTTTGCGCAACGGCAATACGAAGCGACCATTATATCCAAAGCTGTGCGAGCGATTTTCGCCCCATGTGCTCTCCAGCCCATCATAGAAAGAACCGTCTGTGAGGTAATGGTGACTCACAGTGTGGCTCCCAATGGTTTCAATCTGCTGTCCGCCTTTGAGCGAGGCAGTAATATAGGCTTTTGAGTGTTGGAGTTGCCAATAAATATCTGCGCCTCCCTCCTTGTCTATCGTAGGTGAAGTTGAAAAATCCTCAATGCGCCAAGTATCTCCCTCCGCTGGACGGCGTGTATCTCCTACATTGTTGAGGCGCCCGTAGGCTGTGAAGCGTAACACGTCGCTTGTGTGCATGGCAAATCCCCGCAGGTTGTAACGACTGTGCGTTCCTCCGCCAAGACTCGCATTACCCAGCCAACGCCCATGATAGTCCTTGCGCAAATGCACGTCCATCACCAAGGGATCTTGCCTCGTGTCGGGCGCATTTGCACTATCCCTCTTGGTCAGGTAACTATCCTCAGCCCCTTTCCGATAGACTTTCACCTTATTGACCGCATAGGCAGGAAGATTACGCAGGGCTACTGCTGCATCTCCATGAAAGAAGTCTTTCCCGTCGATGAGCAAACTGCTCACAAACTCCCCATTGACCAAAATTTGCCCACCGCTTTTCAGCGAAACGCCAGGAAGTTGCTCTATCAATTTGTCCAACAAAGAACCATTCGCCAGCTGGAAGGCGTCGGCATTATAAACGATCGTATCTCCTTTTATAAGCATCATCACTTTCGAGGCTTTGACCGTAGCCTCACCAAGTTCAATGACACGCTCTAGAGAGAGGTCGCCAATTTCATAAAGGGTTGTCCGTCTCCCATTTTGCCTTTCGGGTACAGTGACGGGATAGCTCAAGTCTAAAAACTTCTCCTTTTGTACGAGCAATGTGTAGCTCCCGAAGCTGGGCACAGCCAGGCTGAATTCTATCAAAACATCATCTCCCCCGTCTACGCCATAGAGCTTGTAATAATCTACAGTCGTGGTAGAAGATACCACATCGCCTGCCGTGTTAACTGCAATGATCGACACGCCCTCAATGGGCTTTTGGCTCAATTTCTCAACGACTCGTCCGTGAATATAGATGCTGTCTGTACGTTCTGCACCTTGCAGCGGCAGAACGAGCAGAAGGGAAAAGATGAGTAAGATATATTCTTTCATAATCTTTGTATGTTAGAAATGAATTGGGGAGGCTGTGTGATAGTTTTGCGGAGTAGCGTTTATTTTCTGGGATATAGTCTCTTAAAGTAAAAGGCGCAAGATTGAGAACTGCATATCGCAAAAATAAAAAAAAACTATGATTGCAATAAATCTTTTAACAAAAGATTATTGATCTTTCGGGCGTAGGTACGGTGGCACGAGGCGCAGGTAGCTGGGCTGGGAGTGCGGAACGTGATGTTGGTAAGCGTAGGCGGTTGAATGTGTTAGCGTAGAATGTTTATTCTTTTGCGCTGGTGGTAAGTGTGTCGGTGCTGGTTGTTGAGTTTGTTGGTATAGGTGGTTGGTTTGTCTGGCGCAATCAATGAGGCTGTTTGCGCAGGCAGATTTTGGGTTCAATGTTGGAGCTATTTTCGCTCAGCGGTGACAAGCAACCGCTTTGCTTTCTCCTTTCACTGAACATCAGACTAAAAGTTGGAATAGGGCTTCATTGCCTACGGAAAAGCGGAGGTGTTTGTACGAGACACTTGGTGTGATAGATGCGTAGGGCTAACAATACGAAATAAGGAAGTGAAATCAAGGAAAACCCTAACCACTGTGCGCACAACAAACCTCCCTTTGGAAAAGCCTATGCCTCTTGGAGACGCCCAGTGTTACGCTTCGATTACGCGACCTATAAAAGGTTTTGCACAACTGCTCTGCCTCTCGCAATTCTGCCTCTTTGGAGGACGAAAAGGGGAGGGCAATATCTTATATCCATCAAGTACGTGTTTTTTAGGCGCAGATTTTTCTTTACTTGCAAAATCTGAAAACACTCGCCCTTTCCCTGCCTTTTTCTTATGGTGTTCCGAGCGTTTTTCAAGCGTCAGCCCTAACCTTAATATGCTCCGCCTTCTGTTGGGATGTAAGCTCCAAATTTGTTCCCAACCGATTTTTTCTGTGCCACGGCACAGTTTCAGCACTGCGTTGCTTTTCTCTGCCCTTCTGGTTGGTCGAAAAGGAACAATCTCCCCTTGCCGATTTTTAGAAAAGGCAAGCAGGCGGAGTAATCATCGCAGGGATTCCGAACCTTCTGCGGCTCCAGTTTTGTGCTTTATACATCAAAATTAACACAGAGGGGTCTCTCGAAAAATCGATTTGCGCCTGCCGCAAATCCGCGAGGGCTTGGAGTTTTTCCGCGAAGGCTTGGAAAAATTTCGGGAGGCATAGGAAGAAAATGCGGGGATCGGAGGACGTTTTACCGAGTTGCGCCACTTGGAGGCGCAGTTGGAGGATAAAAAGAGAGGGGAGATGGTCGTCGAGTGCCATCTCCCCTTTTTGCTTACTGCAAAGATAATACTTCCAAGAGCGAAATGCAAGGGCAGTTGTTTCAAAGTCTTAAAGTCG